>CBAAAA010000205.1:0-8224 GCA_964658695.1 uncultured Solirubrobacteraceae bacterium
ACAACATTGACGTGTAGAGCGGACTCTTTTCAGGGCTTCCAGGCATAATCCACTTGCCATTCAGCGCCTCACCATTTGTGGAGAATGTGACGTGCGATCCGGAACTGTGACACCCAATGCAGTTCGATTCAAGAACTGGTTTGATGTCGCGGCCGAAGTCGACCGGCGATTGAGCCTGCGCGCTTGCGGCAGCGGCCAAGAGGAAAAGCGAAGCTCGCAGCATTTCGGGAGTCAGACCAATTTGGTGATGCCGGGCTGAGCGCGCGGCGGAACCGGAATTGTTCCGTCCCACGAGAGTTGATCGGGAACCAGTTTCTCCTGCGAGTTCATCACCTGTTCCCAAGTGACTTCCTGCCCCGTATAAGCCGCCATGCGTCCCATGATGGCCAGCATCGTAGAGGTGACCAGCCGCTTGCCATCGTTCACCGGCTGGTGCTTGCGAATGGAGGCAAACAGAACGTCATGCTCGCGCTGGTACATATCGTACTTCTGGCCGCTCCAGTTCCAGTTAATCTTTCCTTCAATGCGTGGCGTGGGGGAACGTCCGATAGTGCAGGTTCCTTCCGAGCCCATTAGGTAATCCGAATTTTCGTTGTAGCAGCCTTCTATCTGCCGGTTTGCGACAAAGGCGCGAACCCCGTTCGGATAGAGATAGTTCACGTCGAAATGGTCGAAAATATTGCCGCCTTCCGCCGGGATGACTCGGCCGCCCACTGCGACACAACTCACAGGAGGCTGGTCACCCATTGCCCATGCCACCTTATCGACGCTATGAACCGCCTGCTCCACGATACTGTCTCCGCATAGCCAGACGAAGTTGTACCAGTTCTTGATCTGCCATGCGGTGTCGCTCATCTCAGCGGGCCTAGTGCTCGCGGGCGGCATCGGTTTCACCGGGCTGGTGTAGTAAGTCGCATAGTAAGTGATCAATTTTCCGATTGCGCCATCCGAAACCTGCTTAAATGTCTCTACGATCATGTCGTTGTAGCGCCAGCAGAAGCCAGCGACCAACGAAATGTTCTTCGCTTTCGCTTTGTCAACCGAAACGAACGCGGAGTGCAGACCCGCCGCGTCGGTAGCCACAGGCTTTTCGCAGAAAATGTTCTTTCCGGCTTCCACTGCGGCCGCAAGATGCATGGGACGAAAGCCGGGCGGCGTCGCGAGAATCACCACATCCACATCGGACTCGAACACTTTTTGATAGGCGTCCAGCCCGATGAACTGCTTGCCTTTGTCTACCTTCACACGGCTTGCGACTTTCGAGATATGACCCAGCGTTGCAAGCGATTGATCAATCTGCGGTTGATAGACTTCGGCGACCGCGGTCAGCTCGGCGTAATCGTCCGCATGCAGCGCCTGGCTTGCTGCTCCGGTGCCACGTCCACCGCAACCGATCAGGCCGACCTTCAAGGAGTTGGTGACGGTCTGGGCCGTGATAATCGCAGGAAATCCGGCGACCAGAGCTCCGCCGATTGCGCCGGTCGCCGACTTCATAAACTCTCTTCGTCCTGACGATGCAGCCGTGGTTTTGATATCTTCCATGTGGAGTAACTCTAAAATATCCCATCATGAGGAAGCAATGCTGATTATGAAGCGACGGACTTTTCTGGGATCCACTCTCGCCGCCCTGGCTGTTCCCGCGTTCGGCGGAGGTCGTCTGCCGATCCATGACGCGGTGGAATACAATATGCTTCCTCAGACCGCAAGCATTCCGGAGCGCTTCCAGATGGCGCGCGATGCCGGCTTCGAGCGGATCGAATGTCCGACGACTCCTGATCAGGGGCAGGCAGAGCAGATGAAGCAGGCTGCGAATAAGGCCGGCATCAAGATCCATTCGGTGATGAACATCGATCATTGGAAGTACCCGCTCTCATCGCCTGACCCGGCGGTTGTCGAACATAGTCTGAAAGGGGCGCGCACCTCGCTCCAGAACGCTCATCTGTGGGGCGCGGACACGGTTCTGATTGTGCCGGCCGTGGTGGATGCGAAGACCTCCTATCGTGACGCTTATACAAGATCGCAGGAGAGCATTCGCAAGCTGGTTCCGCTTGCCGAAGAACTCAAAGTCATCATTGCGCTGGAAGAGGTGTGGAACAAGTTCCTGCTGAGTCCGCTCGAGTTTGCGACGTATATCGATTCCTACAACACACCCTTGATCCGAGCTTACTTCGATGTCGGCAATGTGAAGCTATACGGCTATCCGGAAGACTGGATACGGGTTCTGGGCAAGCGCATCGTCAAGGTGCATATCAAAGACTTCGCCTGGAAGCGCGGCGCGGATGACCAAATGGTCGCTTCCTGGATGCCGCTGCTGGAAGGAGACTTGGATTGGCCGGCCATTTACGCTGCTCTAAAAGAGATCGACTTTCGCGGAACAGCCACGGTCGAGCTGTCGCCTGGAGATGAATCTTATTTGAAGGAAGTCCATCGCCGCTTCATCGACATTCTGAGCGGCAACACCAAAGCGCCGGCTAAGTCATCGTAACGTCAACTCACTACCTGCACGGAACGCTTCATGGAGCGCCGCGATTTCCAAGTCATGCTGACAGGCGGCTGCCGCAACCACCTTCCCTTGTACGACGTAGTAGGCGAGGAAAGCCGGTGGTTGCGGGCCTGCTTTGAAGATCACTTCGTCCCACCGGGTGGCTCGTCCAAGATAGTCGAAGCGGGTTCCGAAATGATTGGTCCAGAAGTACGGAACCGAATCAAAGGGCTGCTTCCGCCCGAGTATATTCTGCGCAGCGACCCGGCCCTGCTGTTCGGCTACCCGCCAGTGTTCAATCCGATCGGGATGGGCTGCTGCATCTCCAGCAACGAATATGTTGTTCCCGGCATTCAGATAGCGATCGGTCAGGATCCCACCGTCTTCTGACTTCTTCAGATTGCGCACGAAGTCGGTGGCCGGGCGAACGCCGATGCCGATGACGACGACGTCGGCAGGCAGCCGCTCTCCAGTTTCGAGGACGACTTGGCGAACCACTCCAGTTCCTTCGAAGCGGCTGACTTTTGCTTCGCTCCGAAATTCGACGCCATGGCTCTCGTGCCAGTCTTTGAAGACCTGCCCCACCTCGGCTCCGAGCTGGTTTTCAAACGGCACTTTTTGAGGAAGCACTACCACTGTCGGGATCTTTCGCAGTGCAAAACACGATGCCGCTTCGAGGGCAATGAAGCTTCCACCGGCCAGTACGGCCCGGCTCCCCCGGGGTGAGGCCTCCAGAATTTGCTGCGCGTCTTTCTCGGAGCGCAGCGTGAACACGTTGCCGAGGTCCGCACCGGGAACATCCAGCGTTCGCGGCAAACTTCCCGGAGCAAGCAGCAGCGAGTCGAAATCAAAATGGGAGCCGTCCTCTAACTCCACGTTGGAACTGATGGATGTCACATTGCCCGTCACCCGTTCAATCGAGCGTTCAGTGTAGAAGTTCTCGGGCCGCAGCGGGAGCTTATCCACGCCGTCATTCCCGGAGAGGAACTCCTTGCTGAGTTTCGTTCGGTCGTACGGCAGTTCTGCTTCCTTGCTGATGAGGACGATCCGTCCACCGAAGTTCTCCTTGCGGAGAGTTTCAGCAGCGAAGACGCCAGCTGCGCCAGCCCCGACGATGACGACCGTGGATCCCTGACCGCACTTTTCTTGGGGAACTCGCGTAGCGGTCTTCGCTTCGCCAGAGATGTCGACGAAAATGCGGCCATTGCGAACCGAGACCGGGTAGCTGCGCAGATCATCCAATGCGGGTGGCTCAAGCAACGCGCCGTCGGTGACCCGAAAGCAGGACTTGTGCCAGGGACAGATGACCCGGTCACCGGACAGCAAACCTTTTGCGAGGGATACACCGTAATGTGGACACGCGGCGTCCACCGCATGAAGATTGCCGTCGATCTTCGTCAAAAGAATCTTCTTATCGGCCGCGGAGACCTCTCGCATTTCTCGATCGCGAAGTTCTTCAACCGCCAGAACATCTACACCACCGTTAGCCATACGTCGTTCGATGCGAACGGCTAACCTACTATGTCACAGAAGATTCGCAAATCCGTCCCACTAAGCAGTGGCGATCGATCTCCCAGACTATGTAAGTAAGGCTGTATCCCTCGCCTGTTCCTTTCAAGACAACTTCAAGCCGGGTGACCCGGTATTTCCTTTGGCAGAGCTCCGGACCGTTGCTGAAACGGGTCTTCACAAGATTGCTTTGCCTCGCCAGCTGGGTGGAGATGGTATTGGTGTCGCTGCGGGGCAACGCGGCACGCTGCTTGCGATTCTGAAAGAGATCGGACGCGGAAATCTTGTCTTGGGACGAGTGTTTGAAGGTCACGTCAACGCTCTCCTGTTGCTTCAGCAATTCGGCAGCGAGGGTCTGATGCAAGAAGTGGCCGCCGACGTTCTGGAACGTCGTCACGTGTTTGGAGTTTGGAATACGGGTCCGCCAGCAAGTCCACAGTTGATCAAGCTGCCGAACGGCAACTTTCGGATGTCCGGCTCAAAGACCTTTGCGACTGGGGCATTGCGCATACAGAGAGCCATTGTGACGGCGGAATTGCCGGACGGCGGTTGGCAGATGTGTTTGGTCCCACTGAATCACGCCTCTTTGAAGGTGGATCGCAGTAGCTGGCGCCCGCTCGGAATGCAGGCGTCGGAAAGCTTCACGGTGGAGTTTCTGGATGTGGAGTTAGCACCACACTTGCTGGTGGGACGACCGGGAGATTACTATGCCGAGCCTACGTTCACGAGTGGCGCTCTGCGATTTTCATCCGTGCAACTGGGTGGCGCGGAGGCTTTGTTTGAGAATTGCTGTGATTTTGTTCGTCAGAGCGAACGCCAGAACGACCCTTCTCATTTGCAGCGCATCGGGCAGATGGCCGTTTTGATCGAGAGCGGAAGACAGTGGCTGGAGCGCGGCGCTCAGTGGCTGGAAGAGAGTTTTGAAACGCCGGCATCACTGGCCGTGCATGCACAGACCATGCGGCTGGCGGTGGAGGAGATCTGCACGCGAATGATCCAGCTAGTCGAGCAGACCGTTGGAGCGCGTGGCCTCACGGGCACGTCGCCTTTTGCGGCATTGGTGGGCGATTTGCAGATGTACTTACGGCAGGCCGGTTACGACCAGGCATTTCAATCTGTCGGAAGAGAGGCGCTTCGTGCCAGAGCCCGATAAGACTGCTCAGCCCTCGCTGTCTCCTGAATACTTCGACAAGCTTTATCAGGCGAAGCCTGATCCCTGGAACTTCACGAGCAGCGATTACGAAGCTGAGAAGTATACCAGGACCGTTTCCTTATTGAACCGGCCCCGGTACAGCAATGGGCTGGAGATCGGGTGCTCCATTGGTGTTTTGACGCGGATGCTGGCGGACCGCTGCAGCGAATTCCTGGCAATCGATGTGTCGGAGCGGGCCCTGTCTCAAGCTCGGGAGCGAAATAGCGATCTGAGTCATGTGCGATTTGACTTGATAACGATCCCGCGAGAGTATCCGGAGGGAAGCTTCGATCTGACGGTGCTTTCGGAAGTGGGCTACTACTGGTCGTTTGCCGATCTTCAGGAAGGAGCCCGTCTCATTCACTCGCATACAGCCCAGGATGGGCAACTCCTGCTGGTCCACTGGTTACCGGTCGAGCCTGATCACCGGGTAACGGCAGATCAGGTTCATGAGTACTTCCTGGAGTCGCCATCGTGGCGATGTGTCGCGAGTTATCGAGCAGAGAAGTACAGAATGGAACTCCTGGAACGCCGGGATGAGCGGCGTCGAACTCCTGCCGCAGAAGAGTGACGGCGCGCTGAAGTGTCTGGTAGGTCTGTGGCACGGATTGCTCGAGACGTAAGGCTTCAAATGCCGCGCCGAAACTTTGGCAGCTTAAGGCGCCGGCAACACTGCCTTCAGGTACTCGAGCGGCAGCCGAAAACTGTCTGACGTTTTTTGAATCCCCGCTCCACAATCTGCGAAATTCGCGGCGCAAATGAAACAAGGATCGCAGATGATACACGGAAGGCACTGGGATCTCAAGCGCAGATTTTCCACTTGCTGCCCAGCAGGTTAGTTGTTCGGCAAGACCGATCTCGGTACGGCCTTGCAAACGTGGAGACGTTCGCACCAGCACATCAGGACTGTGACGGAACCTGACGTCATTGCGAACCAGCAGGCGGTAGAATGCGAGATCCTCCAACGTACGTTCCGGGGGAAGGCCACCGACCTTTTCGTAAGCCGAGACGGTCACAGCCAGGCTGCCGCCGAAGTGCTGGTGATGGCGCGGCCAGGGATCATGAGCCTGCGGATCGTAGCGATCTTCAAGCCAAGCCACCAGAAGACGGTACTGTTCGTCCAGTAATTGGATCTCGCGGGTGCGGTGGGCCAAATGGCTTAGTTCCGACGTGCGCAGCTGTATTCTGCCGCCAACGGCTTCCGCGCCGGAGCGGATCTCTTTCCAGTTCTGTGCAATCCAATCGGGGCTGACTTCGGTATCTGCGTCGGTTGAAAGAATGAGTCCCTCTGAACGGGCGGCGAACCGGAGCCGGGCTGATGCCTCATTCATTAACATTCGCCGGACATTGCCGATGTGCGCATCATCGCTCTCGAAGTCGCGGTGAATCACGAGGAGGCGAAAACGGGGATGAGCGCGGCGATATTGCTCCACGACGGTAAGCGAGTCATCGGTCGAATTGTTGATGAGCACGATCACTTCGTACTCTTCTGAAGCCAGCGGCTTGCCCGTGAGATCGATCTGGAGCCGCAGCGCATCGAAGGCGGCTGGCAGGTGGTCTGCCTCATTCTTGGCCGGAATAATGACGCAGGCCGACAATTGCGGATGGGGGACTAACTCAGCTCCGGACATTACCGGAGTGCCGAACTGATCAGAGCATTGCCAGTCTGAAGAGCGTGGAGAGCAGCCTGTACCTGTGGATCGCGTTTAGCGGCAAGCTCGTCACCAGCCGCGACCCCTCTGGCCTGAGTGACAATCTCTTCCATTAACCGCTGCGTGATCCAGATGGTCTCTTGTGACCACTCGCCAACAGATGGCTGAATGTTTCGCGTGGCGAGATAGACCTTGAAGTCGTCAACAATCGCAGGCGTGACCTGGAAACTTGCTGGAAGGGGAGTGTGTGAACCCAGGTACTCGCTTGCAAAAGAGGTTCCAGCGCCGCTGCCGTCAATCACGCTTTCGAGTTGGGTGTGACCTTCGGGCAGCACGCGAATATCAGGATGAATGCCGCCCCCTCCGGTGACGACACGTCCACGATCGGTCTTGTAAGTGGGCAGTGAACTTTGTGGAGTGCCTCCGAAGGTCTGCGAGAGAGCAGAATCTTTTAAAGGATGCTGAATCGAGCGGCCACTGGGCGTGTAATAAAAGGCGGTGGTAATTGCAAGACCGGCACCATCGGAAAGCGGCATGACGCTCTGCACTAACCCTTTGCCATAGCTGGTTTCTCCGACAATGACAGCGCGGTCGTGGTCCTGAAGAGCTCCCGACAGGATTTCAGAGGCGCTTGCGGTCTTGCCATTCACGAGCACAGCCAGTTTGCACTGCAAAGGGTTGGCGTTCTTTGGGACATCGGCACTCTCCACCACACCTGTTCGACTCTTCGCAGTGAGAATTCTTTCGCCCGGCTTTAAAAAAAGCGCGGCTGCATCCAATGCCGCCTTGACGATGCCTCCCGGGTTGTTCCGCAGATCGATTACGAGCCCTTGCAGGGCGGGTGCATTCAGCTTGTCGAGAGCATCATGGAGCTGCTTGTAAGTGAGGACGTCCCAACTGGCGATGCGAATGTAGCCGATGCTGGACGTCAGCATATACGCACGATCGACACTCGGGGTATCAACGAGCGCCGGAGTCAGATAGATCGGCAGTAGCTTGGCGTCGCCTTTGCGGCGGATGTAAGCAGTGATTTTTTGCTGCCTGGCTTCGGTCAGCAATTCAATGATCTGGTCTGGCTCCAGAGTGTTGATGCCGATGTTATTGATGGCGACCAGTTCATCCCCCGGTTGGATACCGGCTTTGCTGGTGGGCGTTCCCGGGAAGATCTGCAGGAAGATGACCTGACCCGGGAGAACGGAGACGATGCTTCCGAAGCCCTTCTGCTCGGACTGCTCCATGTGCTTGAGCTGATCGAATTGCGACGGTTCAAAGAACTGCGTGTGCGGGTCGAGCTGGCGCAGCATGGAGGGGATAGCGCCTTCGTAAATCATCTTGTCGATGGAAGGCTTGTCGGCGCTCTGGGCCTCGACAGCGCTCAAGATTTCGATG
>CBAAAA010000206.1:0-8165 GCA_964658695.1 uncultured Solirubrobacteraceae bacterium
GGCATCTCATTCGAGTTGATGTACAGGATGTGGCTCCTGGGATCGAAGGCTGCGCCGCCCCACTCGCCTCCGCCATCAAAGCCCGGGAAAATCACCGTGCCTTGCAGGCTGGGGGGAGTGAACTGCGGTCCGCTGATGATGCTTTGAAACTGCTTGAGTACTGCCGCATGGGCTTCCGGGGTCCGGTTGGTGAGGTTCCCTTCCGTTACCTGTTGCCGAGCGAAAGGCTGCGGCGCAGTAGGAAGCACTTGGGTGGACGACGTCACTTCGCCATCGACTTCGCTCCGCGGTGTCTTCAACGTCTCAAGCGGCACCAGCGCTTTGCCGGTTTCTTCCTCAAATAACCATACGAACCCATTTTTTGTAATCTGGGCTACAGCATCCACTAAGCGCCCGTCGTGCTTGACCTGCACCAGTGTCGGGGCGGAAGGCAAGTCCCGGTCCCACAAGTCATGTTTCACGAACTGGTAGTGCCAGACGCGTTTTCCAGTGTTGGCGTCGAGTGCCAGCAGGCAGTTCGCAAACAGATTGTCGCCGAGCCGGTTGGCTCCATAGAAGTCGAAGGCTGCGGAGCCGGTAGGAACAAACACCAGGCCCCGTTTGGCATCGAGTGTCAGGCCGGCCCAGGAATTTGCGCCTCCGATTCTTTCCGCCGCGTCCTTGGGCCAGGTCTCGGCTCCCAACTCGCCAGGCGCCGGAATCGTGCGGAACATCCAGCAGAGCTTCCCGGTATGAACATCAAAGGCACGAATGTGTCCGGGGGCGGCCGGCAGGTCTTCCGCCACCAGAGTGCCCTGAATCAACATATCTTTGTAAACAACGCCGGGGCTGGTGGCTTCCACCGTCAGGCCCTTCGCCTGCTCACCCAGTCCGTCGTGCAGATCGATGCGGCCGCCATCGCCGAAGTCGCTCTCCAGTTGGCCGGTCTTGGCGTTCAGAGCATAGACGTAGCCCTCAATCCCGGCGAAGATGCGCCGCTGCTCCCCATCTCCCCAATAGGTCAACCCCCGGCTGCGCTTCTTCCCTTTGACTTGTTGACCTTTGTGCGGATCGAAGTCCCACAGCATCTTGCCGCTTGCGCCATCCAGGGCAACGATTCTCAAACGAGGGGTTGCGGCGTAAATCACACCGTCGAGCACCAGCGGATTGCACTCCATCTCCGAGCCTTCGAACTCGTCCCCGGAGTCGAACTGCCAGGCTTTTACCAGCTTGGCCGCGTTCTTGCGATTGATCTGAGTCAGCGTGGAGTAGTGCGTCCCTTTGACGCCGCCCGTGGCCGGCCAGTCTTTCGAAGCGTACTGGCTGGTATCCGCGGCAAAGACGATCGCTCCAGCTATCGCAAAGCATGTGGCTATTCTTTGAAGTTTCATCGATCTCTCTTTATGGTCTATTGGCTCGCCAGACCAATCAGCAGCAGCCCCAGAACGTAGCCGCCAAACATGGCGCCGATCAGCCCTGATGTGCCCGCCGGGGCGGAACTGAACTCTTTCCAGATAACGACGCCCCAGATCGCCGCAACCAGCGTTGCCCCCTGTCCAAGCGCGTATGAGATGGCAGGTCCCGCAATGCCAGACGCAATAATGTTGAGGCTGAAGGCCAGCATCCAGATAGCGCCGCCCAGGAGACCCAGCGCATGCAGCTTCGGAGTGGCGGCAAAGTATGCTCCGTACGTCTGCCCGGCGGTCTTCATAAAAATGGTGTTGACCACAAAGTTGCTAAGCAGCAGTCCGAGTGAGAAAAAGAACAGGGCGGTATAGGGCGTCAGCAATCCCGGCGCAATCGGCTCCGAGTTGAAGCCCGGAGACAGCGACCGCAGAAGTTGAGGATAAAAGAAGCCCATCAGGCAGCCGGCAATCACCGCGAACAGCAGTCCCTTGATCCAGTTTGCGCTACCGGACCGGGGAAGCCGTCGATAGGCCAAAGCCGACATAATCATGGCGAAGACGACCAGTGCGACGCCGCAGAACAGGATCAGCGGATTCCCTTTCGGCTCGTGCGCGTAGGAGACGATTGTTCCAATTACCAGAGCGAGCCCGATCCCGACCGGGAACGCAACCGACATGCCTGCCACATCGATCGCAAACACTAACAGGATGTTGGCCACATTGAAGAGAATGCCGCTGAGGATCGCCGCCAGAATGGACCCAGAAGAGGCAGTTTTCAGGTTATCGAGCGCAGGCATACCGCCCGATCCCGCGCTGCCGAGAGTGAACATGAATAGAATGCTGAAGAGAAGAACGCCCAGTGCATAATCCCAGTAGTAGAGCGAGAACGGCCAGTTGGTACGCCCGGCCAGCTTCTGAGTATTTGCCCATGATCCCCAGCCGATCATTGTGATGGCGCAGAACAGGATGGCCAAACCGATGGAATGGATTGTGAACACTAGGCGTACGGTATCACTGTGGCTGGCGGCCACCGTATTTGGTATCGCTTCCAACGCTTCGGCAAAGACGCCGGTGCTGCTGTCGACTGATGTCGGGAATGAAATCGACGATCAATGGGCCATCACTTATCTGTTGACGAATCCTGATTTCGATGTTCTGGGCATTACCTCGGCGCTTGCGCCAAGTCTGCCGGATCCTTCGGCTCACGCCAGCTACCGGATTCTGGTGGACGTCGTGGAGCAACGATTGGGGATGCGTGTGCATCCGCCGTTGCTCGAAGGCTCAAGCGTTCCACTAAAAGACACCAAGACGCCGCAACCGAGCGACGCCGTGACGTTCATGCTACAGGCTTCGAGATCTTATTCAAAAGACAACCGGTTGACCGTCTTGAATATCGGCGCGGCGACGGACCTTGCTTCCGCGATTCTTCAGGATCCGGCTATTGTAGACCGCATCCGGGTAGTAGCCATGGGCTTCACGGACCTTTCCTCGAATGGCGGGAAGGAATTTAACGTGGAGAACGATCCGCGTGCCTGGCAGGTGATCTTACAGTCCAGTGTTCCCGTTGTCATTGGAGCGGGGAACGTTTGCCGGGCGAACCTGTCCTTGAGTTTCCAGTCAGCGGCTGCGTTACTAAGCGGGCACGGATCCATCGGCAAATGGCTTTGGAACGAGTACGAGGCCTGGTATTTCCGCAACGTCAAACCGCTGCGGGTCAATGATTTCTCGAAGACATGGGTCATCTGGGACATCATCACGATGTGCTATCTGGAGGGCATGACGGAGCAGAAGGAGGTCCCGAGACCGGTGCTTGGCGACGATCTCTCCTTTGAGCCTGGAAAGAACGCCGGACAGATCACCTGGATTACGAAAGTGGATTCAGCCCGATTATGGGCAGACTTCATCGAGCGCATGGACGTCTATCAACGAACGCATGCGGTAGGAACTGAGGCATCTCTGCCATGAGAGCTGCCATCCTTCGTTCGCCAAAACCGATCAAAGAGCGGCCGCTCGAACTCGTCGAAAGACCGCGTCCAGAATGCAAACCCGGTCAGCTGATTTTGCGCGTGCTGGCATGCGGCGTGTGCCGAACCGACCTGCACATCGTCGAAGGAGAGCTTCCGGCACGACTGCCTGATATCATTCCCGGCCACCAGATTGTCGGCGAAGTGGTGGAGGGTGAGCACGCGGATCTGAAGGCCGGAACGCGCGTAGGCGTCTCCTGGATTGGCGGAACGGATGGCGTTTGCCCGTATTGCAAGCGCGGCGAGGAAAATCTCTGCGACGATCCGACTTATACCGGCTATTCAGTGCCCGGAGGATATGCCGAGTACACATCGGTGCGATCAGACTTTGCTTTTGCGCTGCCTCCTGAACTGGATGACCTGCATGCGGCTCCTTTACTCTGCGCGGGCATTATCGGATTCCGCAGCATACGCGTCGCAGGAGTGCAGCACGGGGAACGCGTTGGCCTCTTCGGGTTTGGCTCGTCGGCGCACCTGGTGATTTCTGTGCTGCTCGCTTGGGGCTGCGAAGTCTATGTTTCGACTCGCGGTGAGGCGCATCGGAAGTTCGCGCGAGAGTTGGGCGCGCATTGGGTGGGAACTGAAACGGAAAAGCCTCCGGTAGTGCTGGATCGGGTGCTGACCTTTGCCCCGAGCGGCGACGTCGTGGTCGCGGCGCTCAGTTGCCTGCGAAAGGGCGGAGTCGTCGCAATCAATGCGATCCACCTGGACCGCATGCCGCAATTCGACTATGATTCGCTGCTATGGGGCGAGCGTCAGATCCGGAGCGTTGCCAACATGACCCGTGATGACGCTCGAGATTTCCTGATGCTTGCCGCCAAGATTCAGCTGAAGCCGCAGGTAACGAAATTTGGACTGGATCATGTGAACGAGGCGCTGCTCGCGATCAAGCAGGACGCGATCGATGGCGCGGCGGTCGTTGTCCCTTAGTGCTTCTTGGCTCTTGATGCCCGGGATTTCGGTACTTTCCCAATTCTTGGATCCCTATTCAGAATGAGTTCGCATGCGTGCAGCGCTGCTTCTTCAAAATCCGGGGCATCTACCGGGAGGATCTGCCAGCCCGTCACGTCTTTTCCCAGTACTCCGACCGATCGCATGTTCGGGAACTCCTGGCGCAGACTGTCGTGATGTTCCACAGTGGTTGCCATCCAGACGCCGTTGTCTGCGGTTGCACTCGGTTTGTCCCGCAGAGCAAATACAATCTTTTCCTGTACATAGATAGCCACGCATCCAAATAACGGGCGAGTTTCAGGAGACAGCGGGCCAAGTGCATCGAGCACAAATTCGTGGGGAATGGTTTTGCGCGGCTTTGAAGGGAGGGGAGTTCCGTCCAAGGGAAGGCGGAAGGAACTGCTCCGGGGCTTAGCCATCGATCTTTCGATAATATCCGAGCCCCGGCTCAAAACACGGCAATTCAGAAATTAAACGAAATTGTCTCCGCCACCGGAATTATCATCAAATCCAGTGTCGTCGTCGGACACATTGTCGTAGTCCGATCCGGAATTATCATACTGGGCATTGTCGGCAGCCGCATAATCGTCCTGGCCGGCATTGACATCCTGACCGGCATTGAGATCGCGGTTGTCGCCGGAGTTGTCGTAGTAATTGTTCACGACGGTCTCGTCAACGGGAGCATAGCCGCCACCGCCATATCCTCCGCCACCGCCAAAGAAACCGCCGCCACCACCGCCATAGCCTGGATGGGAAAAGAGCGACTGGATCCCCTCGAAAGCAAGAGCTCCGGCCGCCACGCCTGCCGCTGTCTGCGCCGCGCCCTTTAGAAAGCTTGGTGCGCCACTGGGTGCTCCACTAACAGGAGCAGCGGCATACTGTGGCTGAGGCGCTGCATACTGTGGCTGGGGCGACGTATACTGCTGCTGTCCCCCTGCCTGTGCATAGCCCGAGCCGGAGCCACTGCCGCCACCCAGGAAGCTGGAACTGCTTCCGCCCGAGGACCGCTGCATTTGTTGAAGCTGCTGCTGAGCCTGCTGCAAGGCGATGTTCTGAATCAGCACCGTCTGCGTCATCATATAAAGAGCGTCCGGTCGCGAACCGATCTTGGTTCTGATTAACTCTTCTGCCTCCGGATCCCTCGGCGGCGCAGGCGTTTGTGCAAGTTTGTTGGCCAGATCAGTCAACATCTGTCGTTCATCAGGTGTCATGGTTTACCTCAGTAGAGGACGCTTTATTAGACGTGCCAGAGACCCGCTCCGTTCAGGAATAATCAGGACGTACGGGAGGAACCTGAGTACTTGCTCAGGCTCTGCAATCGTGACAGTGTAGTAGGGGAGATCAGAAGTTAAATGTTGCTCGAGGCGGTCGGCGCGGCCCATCGCGAAGTTCCGGACCGTGAGGTAAACCCATGGGAATCAGCGTCTCACCGCTTTGATGAAGCGGCCGGACTGCTCAAGCTGGATGACGGCATTCGGAAGGTTTTGCGGCTGCCATCGATGGAACTGACGGTCAACATACCCGTGCTGCTCGATGACGGTCGAATCGAAGTTTTTACCGGGTACCGGGTTCAACATTCTATTGCACGCGGCCCGGCAAAAGGGGGAATCCGTTTTGCGCCTGACGTTTCGCTTGACGAAGTGCGGGCTCTCGCTGCCTGGATGACGTGGAAGTGTGCAGTGGTCAATATACCGTTCGGCGGTGGGAAGGGCGGGGTAATTTGCGAACCGCAACTGCTTAGCGAAGGGGAACTGGAGCGCATCACCCGTCGCTATACAGCCGAGATCATTGACTTTATCGGGCCGGAGCGCGATGTGCCCGCCCCCGATGTGAATACCAACGAGCAGACGATGGCCTGGATCATGGACACTTACTCCATGCACCAGCGCCATACCGTGACGGCCGTGGTTACGGGCAAGCCGCTCGAACTAGGCGGTTCTCGGGGACGCCCGGAGGCAACCGGCCGCGGCTGCATGCTGGTTGTTCGGGAAGCGCTCAAAAAGCTTCACATCTCGCGCTTGGACGCTCGGGTCGTGATTCAAGGGTTCGGCAATGTCGGCGGCATGGCGGCGAAACTCATGAGCCGCGAAGGCTACAAAATTGTCTCGATCATTGAATACGACGGCGCAGTTTACAACCCGCGCGGCTTGAATATCGAAAATCTGATGTTGCATCGTAAGGAGACCGGAAGTATCTGCGGCTTTCCTGAGGCCGAGGATATCGACAAAGATGAAGCCATTCTTATGGATTGCGAGGTCCTGATCCCGGCGGCCCGTGAGAACGTAATTACGTCGCACAATGCCGATCGTGTAAAGGCCCGGATTCTCTGCGAAGGAGCGAACGGACCCACCACCTTCGTCGCCGATTCGATTCTTGGCGAAAAAAAGGTCTTTGTGATCCCGGATATTCTGGCCAACGCCGGCGGAGTCACCGTGTCGTACTTTGAATGGGTACAGGACCGGCAGGGCTATTTCTGGACAGAAAAAGAAGTAAACGAGCGTCTGGAACAGATCATGGTGGAGAGCTTCGATTCCGTGATCGGATTTGCCGAAAAGCACCAGGTCAACAACCGGACTGCGGCCTATATGCTCGCTCTGGATCGCGTGGCATACGCCATAAAACGACGTGGATTGTACGCGTAACGCCGGCTCCCGTCCATGACTCCCGAAGCGAACACGCCTCTGATGCGGCAGTATCAGGCGGCTAAGGCACAGGTTCCGCAGGCCCTTCTGCTGTTCCGTCTGGGCGACTTCTACGAGCTCTTTTATGAGGACGCAGTGACCGCGGCGCGCGAACTGGAGATTACCCTCACTTCCCGGAACAAGGAGCGGGGAGACCAGGTTCCGATGTGCGGCGTTCCCTACCACTCGGCTGATGGCTACATTTCGAAGCTGATTCAGCGCGGATACCGGGTTGCGATTTGCGAACAAATGGAAGAGGCCGGTCCGGGAAAGAAACTGGTGCGGCGGGAAGTCACCCGCGTTATTACACCGGGAACGGCAACCGACTCCAATCTGCTGCGCTCTCACGAGAACAACTTTTTGGCGGCGGCCTTCACTCGTAACGGCCGTAGCGGCCTGGCCTATGCGGACCTGTCCACCGGGGAATTCCGGACCACGGAACTCAATACCGCGGAACTGTTGCCATCGCTCGAGACTCTGAGTGTGCGCGAAGTGCTGCATCCGGAAGGGCAGCCGCCCGGCGCTTCCTGTCTTCAGACGGCTCTCGACAGCTGGGTCTTTGGCGGAGACTATGCGGGACGCCAAATCCTCGAGAACTTCCGTCTTCTGACGCTCGATGGCTGCGGTTTGGGCGATCGTCCCCTGGCCACTGCCGCGGCGGGGGCTGTCCTTCACTATCTGCGGGATACGCAGAAGTCCGCCCTGAACCATCTCAATCGCCCGGGGTTCTACCAGCGGCAGGATCATATGGTCCTCGACGCAGCCACCGTGCGCAACCTTGAGTTACTGGACCCGCTTTTCGCAGGGGAAAGCAAGGAAGCAACGCTCATCCATGTATTGGATAAAACGAGCACCGGTATGGGGGGCCGGCTGCTTCGGCATCGCCTGCTGACACCGTCCTGCGATCAGGCGGAGATCGAGGCCCGGCTCGACGCTGTCGCTGAGTTGCACAACAAGGTTATCGCGCGCGGCGATGTGCGAAAAATTCTCGGATCGATTCAGGACCTGGAACGTCTGCTGGCCAAAATCACTTTGAATACCGCGACGCCGCGCGATGTCTGGGCGCTGGGACGCTCCCTGGCACAGCTTCCGGCTTTGGCTGAGGCTGTTTCCAAGTTTGACAG
>CBAAAA010000207.1:0-8153 GCA_964658695.1 uncultured Solirubrobacteraceae bacterium
CTTTAAAAGTGATTTTCATGTCTTTGTACACGTAGATCTGCTTTGCCCCGAGCTTAAACATCTTTGTGGGCTGTCCCAAGATTCCGACGACTTGATTGGTCGTTTGCCCAATAGCAATGGTCTGGGTGGGAGCGTCCGTGGGCGGCGGCGGAGGAGCGATCGGGGGTGGAGGAGCTTCGACCGGTTTCGCGGAAGGAGCGGCTGCGGCAGGAGCCGCGGCAGGGGCTGAGGCAGGGGCGGCGGCGGCCACTCCAGCGGGGCTCTGGCCTGTCTGAGCGGTTTGCTGTTGACCTTTGGAGTCATCGGCTGCCTGGACGGAAAACACCTCAGCAATCTCCTTATCCACCTGATCCACTGGCGGAATTACTCCTTTAGCCCATCCGAACTTCACACTGGCCCGGTAGCGTACATCGTTCACCGCGTCTGTCAGTACACTCATCACGACACCGTCGTCTTTTACCTCAATTTTCGTCAGCCACATCTTTTCCCCCGCCACATAGGTCCGATTGTTAGTGCTGGCAGTCGACCCCATCCGATGGGAGAACTTCGCCAGGCCCTTGTCGATCTTGCCGAAGGAATTCTGAGTGATCTTTCCGTCTTTGTAGAAGTTCTGATAAAGATTCGGCGTTGTGGTGGAAGCCATAATCACCTCGCCTTTTTTGAGGACGATCACAGAGCCGGCCGTTACGATATCGTCTTCGGCTGCAGTGGCTTGTGTGAGCGTGTATTCAGACTGGAGTTTCTGTTGAAGACTTCCGGCTGTTCCCGCCGTTATAATTGACGGGCTAGCAAGAGCGGGTACTCTTGATCCGTGAACCCCCGCGGTCGTGGGCCCGTGCGCAGCAGAGGCAGCCGCCGAAGACCGCGGAATCTTCGACATACTAAGTGACGTATTCTTGCCCGACGAACCGTTCTGAACACCAAACAGGGGCGCTGGCCGCGGTGGCTCCAGGATCGCTACTGCGGGATCGACCACGTTGCCTGGGGGAATGGTTGGTGGGTCGGCCAGTTTGACCGGACCAACCCTCGGAGGAGCAGGTGATTGCGCTTGTGCTTCAATTGCAGGCCCTTCGCGCAGAACCGTGGATTGATGGTCGCCAGCCGCCTTTTCCCCTAGCTTTCCGTTGGGTCGCATGCGAAGTTCCTTCCTCGCATCTTGCTGAACCGGCATGCCAGCCCTGGCAGGCGGATTCTGCACCGTTCTGACTTCCGGCTTGGCCTCGCGCCGGTCGAACAAGAACCATGCGCCGCCTCCTACAATGGCGATCGCCACTCCCGCCGCCATCGCCGAAACGAGCTGGTTCATCCCGGCCGGCCACTTCCATGCCAGTTTCGGTGCACGCCTCGAAGGTTCGGCCACACGGTCGCGATACACCTTCGCTAAATAGGCAGTCTGAACGGCCGCTTTACGCTCCCGTGTGACCAGATAGCGGCTTTCAAAATGAACGCGCTGCTCCCTCGTCAGTCCGCCCTCCACATAGGCATCCACAAGCTCCGACTCCAACTCTTCCAGCAGTTCCCCGAACCCATCTTCGAGCATGTAACGCTCTTCGATGCGCTCACGATCCGCCTCCTGGAGTTCACCGAGTAGATAGCGGACCAGTGTGGCGCGCTCGTCTGCGGGAGCCATCTTCATTCGGTAACTCGCTTCAGCCCTAAGCATCGGAAGAGATCATCGATGCGGTCCGAGGCCCGCAGCATCTCTTCAAAACGGACACGCGTTCTTCTGCCTCTTTGCCTCATCGTCGGCGCCGGGATCCCTTTTTCCTTCGCCATCGCGGCAAGGGTAAGGCGATAATCCGTATTCAAAATGGTCTGCGTAATAAGTTCGCGGTCCATCGGACTCAGTTGGGCCAGGCTCCTGCTAACAGTTTGCCTCAGCAATTCGAGACATTCCGTCGCGACCAGATCCACCGGTGGCAGACTGAACTCCGGTCGGTCATCATCGCTCAAAACCAGCTCCCTGTTACTCTTTCTGCGGCGCCACTCCGCGAGAACGTTCCTCGCAATCCCGAAAAGAAACCTTGTTCTTGCATCCTCCGAATCCGGGCCTTCAGGCTCGGCGATCGCCAGTTTGTTGGTGAGTCTCAACAGGGACTCTGAGGCCAGGTCGTCAGCGGCTTCGCATCGATTACTCGCAAAGTATCGTTTCAACTTGGTCATCAGACGCTTTGCGTACTCCTGGTATGACGCTTCGTCACCGTCAAGGTGAGGAGCAAGCCAGAGAAACGGGTCGCGTTCTTTGATGACCACTTCGTTTGATTCTACTCGCGCTCCGCCCAAAAAATAAGTCGCAGAATCCTGTCACGTATCGCGCCCGTTTCGCAATACTTCTCAGGCAGACAGAAAAGTCACGGTATCGGACTAACCTTCTTCTCGCTCGTCCGGCGCAAGAAATAAGCCGACGCAACCTGGTCAGGTCAAGGATGGAACATTATGCGAAAAAGTAAGGTACATACGTGTGTCATCGCGTCACTCATCGCGACAGCCGTTTCTGCGTTGCCGCAGGATCTGGCCTCAATTCGCCAGACCCTACAAGCAAAATACGCTCTGACGACGACCACCGCGGACAAGTCGGACATCGTAACACCAGGGTGTGTCCTTGTACTCAAGAAGAGCAATCTGGTGACAGTGGATGTGACAGGCAGGAACGTCTACCCGAATCGTTATCAGAATGGTGTACTTAAGCAAAGATTCTTCGGCTTGGGAATCCCTATTCCGGGCGGGACCGGCTTAACCGGCGCAGTGCGAACATTCGTCAGTGGAGAAAAGCTCTGGGTAACCGCGATCGATATCAAAGATTCCGGTATTGTGTTTACTCTGTTCAGCGATGCAATTAGCGACGTGCGCTACGGAGGGACACTCACCTTCCCGTTCGCGAAAGGCTCAGTTCCATCGGTAAACGAAGCCGCCGCTAAAGTTGCCGAAGTCTTCGACATTCAGCCGTCGGACTGGGCGAAAACCGCACCGCCCAACAAGTCCGAACCAACGCCAATCCGGCCTGCGTCACCAGCCGAGCTGCGGCCGGAGCCAATCCTTCCCCCTGCTCCGCCCCCCGCCGATCCGAAGACAATTGCATCGGGACAAACCACGGATCAAGTCACTGCGATTCTAGGCCAGCCCAATGGGATCGCCACGGTCGGCGCGAAGCAGATCTACTCCTACAAAGAACTGAAGGTGACCTTTGTCAACGGCAAGGTTACCGATGTCGAATAGCGTCAGCGGGTCCCTTCAAGAGCGGAGAATATTATGAACACTCTAAAAATTCGCAGGAACATCGCTCTCACTTTCAGCCTGGCGCTGCTGCCGGCGTTCTTATCTGGATCCGTCAGCGCCCATCAACAAAAAACAAGCGCACCCCCCATCAAAAAGTCCGTTCCCACCGTAAAACCTCCAGCCATAAAGAAACCGCCATCCATTCGAAGGCCGGTCGCCCGACCCGAACAGAAACCTGCAGTCGGCCAAAGACAAATATCGAAACCTATAACTCACACCTTGCCAGATCACAGCTCCGTAGTAACTGACCGCGACGGCAAGCCAAAGGATGTCCATGTCGCCAGCCACAACATGGACATCCATCACGGACTGAACGGAAATCGCCGCGTGGAAGTACAACGAGCAGACCATTCCCGCGTCGTCGCGGAGCGTGGCGGCCGCGGATACGTTGAGCGCCCGTACCATTATGGTAGCCGCGACTTTGCGCACCGCACTTACTACTACAATGGCCGCACTTACGATCGTTACTACGGTCAGTATTACTACCGCGGCGCATACGTCAATTACTACACTCCGGCATTCTACTATCAGCCTGCTTTCTACGGATGGGCATACAATCCCTGGACTAACCCGATCAGTTATTCGTGGGGTTGGGCGGGGAATCCCTGGTACGGATACTACGGATATTACTTCACGCCCTATCGTGCTTACGCGAATGCTTCACTGTGGCTCACAGACTATTTGATTTCCACAAGCCTGGCCGCGGCTTACCAGGCTCAGGCGGATTCGGCCGCGGGTATCGCACAAGGCGAGCCCGCCGGCGCTGTTCCCCTCACTCCGGCAGCAAAAGATCTGATTTCGGCTGAAGTGCAACGTCAGATTGCCCTCGAAAATGCTGAGGCTCAGGCTGCCCAGACCGCGCCAGCCTCCGTCCCCGATCCTGCGTCGAGTAGCGTGCAGCGGATGCTCAACGACGGAGTGCAACATGTCTTTGTCGCCGGAAGCGATCTTGATCTGGTCGATTCCGCTGGAGCGGAATGCGCTGTCAGCGAGGGCGATGCATTGCAACTCGCCGGATCTCCCCAGCCGGAAGCCGCTGCGAATCTCCTCGTGCTGTCAGATAAGGGTGGCGCGGAATGCAAAGAGGGCGACACCGTTTCGGTCCCGATCACCGACCTGCAAGACATGCAGAACCATATGCGGGAGACGATTGAGCAGGGCATGGGCGAGCTGAAAGCCAAGCAGGGCAACGGCACCATCCCAGCGCTGCCTGCATCCGCTAAAGGCGAGCCGGTGAAGGCCGGTTTCACCGCCGGTGCTCCGCCCGCAGACCCGATTGTCGCCTCCGAGATCAATCAGCAGACCATGGCCGCGGATCAGGCCGAACCGCGGGTCCTGGCCCAGGTTCAACAAGACACTGGGCAGCAGCAAGCTGATTCCAACGGTCAAGGGCCCCCTGCAATCCAACCTGCGGCCAAGCCTGTTCAAATTTCGTTGGGCCAGAGCATGCAAGAGGTTACAACCGCGCTCGGACAACCTCTCAGCATTGCAAATCTGGGAACCAAGACAATTTCTTTTTATAAGGACCTGAAAATCATCTTTCAGGCCAGCAGGGTCTCCGAAGTTCAATAGTTGTCAACGCCGCGACAAGGACATGCTGATGCGCTGGGCGGAGATGTTCAGCCTTGTCGAACTGATGAGACTCACGCCCCTTCGTCGCGTTTCTGTGCATACCGCCAAGCCCAGGCGATCAGCACGGCCTGCACAGGAAACCGTGCCCACAGAACCCACTTGGGTATGCGCGGGAATCGTTCCGCATGCCGCAGCATGAATTGATGTACATCCAGAAACACCAGCAGCATCGCCGTCAGACCTACCGCTGAGAAACGCCTCGTCGCAGGTACCAGTAAGCCGAGACCACCCAAAACCTCCGCCGCCCCGCTGACCGAGACAAGATCCTCCGGATGCGAGTAATGATCAGGCATGATCTCCACATAGAAGCGGGGATGCCAGAAATGATTGATGCCGCTCGCTATATAAAACAGCGATTGTGAAAGAACACCGATGGGAATTTTTGGCATATTTTATTCTCTGCTTTCGACCGTCAGCTAACCCCGCATTTACTCGAAGTTAGTCGAGATCGTGACCGATTCCCACTTCGCAAACTCTGCTTTCAACGCATCTAACTCTTTGCCGACATACTCCAGAGCGTCCGGTCCGAGTAGCAGATGCGCCGGCGGATCGTTCGACTCAATTAACTTGACGACTGCTTGCCCCGCTTTTGCAGGGTCGCCCGGTTGCTTGCCGCTCCTGGCGGCTCGCGCCTCGCGGATTGGATTGAACACCGAGTCGTAGTCGGCGATGCTCCTCGAAGCACGAATCATCGAGCGGCCAGCCCAGTCCGTCCGGAACATACCGGGCTCAACAGCAGTCACAAAGATCCCAAAACTTCGGACCTCTTTCCCAAGCGAGCCGGATATTCCCTCCAGAGCGAACTTACTGCCGTTATAGTAAGAGATCCCCGGGAAGGTTATCAGGCCTCCCATCGAGGTCACATTGAGGATCCGCCCGCTACGTCGCTGGCGCATGAAGGGCAGCACCGCCTTCATCATCGCCACTGCCCCAAATACGTTCACCTCGAACTGCCGCCGCAATTCCCGCAGGGACGATTCTTCCAAGATTCCCTCGTGCCCGTACCCGGCATTATTGATCAGCGCGTAAATCGGCCCAACCTGTTCTTCTATCTCAAGGACCGTTCTATGAGTCGCCAGTTCATCCGTCACGTCCAGCACCCGGGCAATCGCCTCCCCGGGCTGAATGGCCTCAAACTCAGCTGCCGCCGGAGGCTGGCGCACTGTTCCGACCACCCTGTAGCCGGCCTCCAAAAGGCTTTCCGCAAACGCCCTGCCCAAGCCGCTGCTAACTCCTGTGACCAGAACGATATTCTTTGGCAAAGACTGACTCCTTCTCACCGGGTATCAACGGCGCTCGTCAAGAACTTCAAACAGATTATAGTTCGGGTACGGTACCCCCTACTCTCATGTTGGATGCCTCACGCATTTGTAGCGCAAAATTACTTCTACTTTGGTAAAGTCACAACGGAGATGACCGTTGACTTTCAGGAAGACGTCGATCGCATAAGCCGCATCCAGGCAGTCCCCACCATCCTTGAAGTTGTGTGCCGCACAACCGGAATGGGGTTCGCCGCAGTCGCCCGGGTGACGGAAGAACGCTGGATCGCCTGCGGTGTGCTCGATGAAATCGACTTCGGCCTGAAGCCCGGCGGCGAGTTGAAACTCGAGACCACAATCTGCCACGAAATCCGGCAAACCCGCGAGTTCGTCGTCATTGATCATGTTGCCGAGGACGAAATCTGGTGCGATCACGCGACGCCGGCTCTCTACGGTTTTCAGAGCTATATTTCCGTCCCGATTATCCTGGCGGACAACACGCTGTTCGGGACGTTGTGCGCGATCGATCCCCGTCCCGCCAGGCTCAAGAAACCGGAAGTCATCGGAATGTTCCGGTTGTTTGCCGATCTGATCGCGAAGCATTTAGACGCCGACCGGAAGCTGGCAGACACCGAGTCTGCGCTTTCGAACGAACGCGCCATGGCGGAACTGCGTGAACAATTCATCGCTATCCTTGGCCACGATCTGCGAAGTCCGATGCGCGCCGTCACCAGCCTCTCCCAACTGATGCTCCGGAGACCGCTGGAGGAAAGGGCGGCGGAGATGGCCGTTCTCATTCGAAACAGTGCTCTTCGAATGAATGCTCTGATCGAGAATATGCTGGATCTCGCACGTGGCCGGCTGAGCGGCGGCCTGACTCTGGCCCGCGATGCCGATCAGCCACTGGGACCGGTATTGGATGAAGTGATAGCCGAGGCGCGAGCCAGTCATCCGGACCGAATGATAGAGATTTCGATTGCTCTTGTCGGACCGGTCTATTGCGATCGCGGCCGCATCGCACAACTCTTGTCGAATCTCCTGAGCAACGCGCTCACCTACGGATCCGCCGACGGACCTGTCCGCGTGCATGCCAACAGCCACAAAGAATCATTTCTGCTGTCCGTCTCTAATACCGGCCAGCCGATTCCGGCCTCCGCTCTACCACATCTCTTTGAACCCTTCTATCGCAGTACCGGGGCGCACGCCAGAGAGGGACTCGGCCTCGGTCTCTACATCGCTGCCGAGATCGCGAAGGCCCACGGCGGAGCACTGAGCGTTACCTCTACACACGAGCAAACGTGTTTCACTTTTCAAATGCCGCTGGCTTGATGCTCGTGGCCTGAGTGTCGGTCATTGCATTCTTCCGTCCACCGTCCGGCCGATCTGAGTCAACTCAGCAGAAATCGCCTGTCACGGCCGCCGATCCAGCTCTTTTTTCAGATCCTTGACCAAACGCTCAGCCACCTTCCGTTCACCACCACGTCGCAATGTGCCGAATGCCAAACTCCGGTCACCCGCCTCCCCAGACCACAGAATGACTTTACCGGTCTTGTCCAAAAGGTTTAAAGAGGCGGTTGCATTGTCGTGCAAACCCAGATAGCGACCCGTGACTTGATCGAGTAAGCCTTTATTCTCTTCGCTTACTCCGGCCAGAATTGCGTCTGCGTCAGCCTTGTCGGTGACTACGGAAATTCGCCCGCGCATCTGCTTGTAGAACTCCGCTCGCAGATACTGGTCAAGATCATTTGACATAGAGTCTACATAAATCGTGTGGATGTCAGTAAGTGACGGTGTCTCGGCAAAGGCAGCCAGAGAAAGCAGGAAAACAACGATCAATTTTCGCAAAGAGTTCGACCTCACAAAAACATATCGACCGCCAGCTGAACCTCAAGAGCGAAATGTGAGCTCCGACGCTTTTTTTTGATTATCTATTGCAACGTCAACTCCCAATCCCTCACTCCATCCGCAAAGCCTGCATCACATCAA
>CBAAAA010000208.1:0-8110 GCA_964658695.1 uncultured Solirubrobacteraceae bacterium
CCCGGGATACTGCTGCTGGGGCATTGGAGGTTGCTCGTTCCAAACACCCGACTGGCTCTGGTTCACGGGAGGCGGCTGCTGCAACTGGGGGTCTTGCTGTTGAGGGTATTGCGGCTGCGGAGGATACTGCTCCTGCGCACTCAACTCCGGGCAGACCCCCAACAGCAATACCGCGTATGCAACCAACAGGGCCAAAGATTGACGCAACATAAAGACTTCCGAACCCTTATTAACACGCCAGTAGCCAAAGTCTAACTGACTGATAACATTGATCTTCAATCGCAAATTTACAATTGCAGGGTGGCCGAAATGCACCACCATTGTCTGTTGCCCACCAGTTAGCCTTCAGAGCTTTTTGAAAAGCGCAGGAGTGAGATGATCGCATGGAAGGCCAGTCCTGTAAATGTCTCTTCTACGAGACGATGTGGCATGTACAAACCACGCTAAGTTCATGTTGAAACTTCCCCTACTCTACATATCAATAGAGCAGTCCGCATTGGCAAAGAAGCCAAGGTAGAAGACCCGGGTGCAATTGCTCGAAGCGGATCGAAGGATTGTCACGTCGTTGCGCAGACCGGAAGCCGCGATCATCGTAGTGGCCGACAAGGAGGTCCGTGGCCAGTAGGGAAGAAACGCCGAGAAACAAGAGGCAGAGTGAACCAGAGGACGTGCGGCAAGGTTAGGAACAGATAGACATCGTAGAAGCCGGCATAACCAAGAACAGATGGCAGGATCTTGAGAACAGTGATCGACAACAAGACGGCGAGCAGGCGATTCGCAGTTTGACTGCGCCGACACTTAAGAAGCAGGGCCGCAACCACAATTCCCTGGAACGCACCGAGAGCAACCACGAAGCTCATGAGACCGAACTGGACACTGAGCTTCACCTGATCAGTATTCCTCCGCTCGCTTCCTCAAAGGGAGCGCTGTGACCAGCCTGGAAGTATGAACTTCCTTCAGAACTCGAAGACTTTTGGCGGTGATGGAGCTTCAATGCTTGACGTTCCGGCAAATGGTAGCACTATAGTGTTATGTCGGTTCATTCCTCTTTGGCATGAGTTGGGAACATGCACTCTAAGCGCAGTTCTTGCGCAGTGATGCATTGTGGGGTGCCGACTGTTGTAATCAGCGAGCAGTAAGAGAAGCTCTCGCTCCCTCGCCGAAAGGTTATGGGCAGCACAGGGATCTGGGGGGCAAGCGCCGTCTTCAATCCTGAGACGCCCGGATACTTACGCAGCCGCTGTAAGAGCTTTTCAAGTGCGGCATCCATGACCTGCCCAACCGCTTCCCGCCGAACTCTTTGCAGCAGGCCGGCTGCAACCGTCTCCCACTCCTCGACAAAAGGCCGCATCCCCGCCGGATCAAACATCAGGTCGAGGAGGTTGCGCGGCTTGGGTCGCGCCTCCAGATCAATAAATGAGCCGAAGAATTGTGGAGCAGCCTGATTGGTCCGAATCACATTCCAGTAGCGATCCAGCACTAGCGCGGGATGCGGCTCATGCTGCTGCAGCATTCGGTCGATCGCCTGGGTCACGATCCCCATCTGCCCGGCGTCGACGCTCTGCTCGCTATAGAGGGGTGCGTATCCGGACGCTAGAAGGAGAACATTCCGCTCGCGGAGAGGAATGTTTAACGCATCGGACACAGTTGCAAGAAAATCCCGGCTGGGAGTGCTCCGCCCGCTCTCGACAAAGCTCAAATGACGCTGCGAAATGCCGGTGTCAAGCGAGAGTTCAATCTGGCTTTTGCCGCGCTCCCGTCTCCAGTGGCGCAACAACTCCCGAAGCCGGGGAACTGCGAAAGCGGAAGTGGATTGCGTTCCCATTTTTTCATCCCCCAGGCTAGAACTGGATGCTTCCAACGGAGCGAAACCAGCGCTAGTTTCGTAATGCGTTGTCATCCTCGCCATGCGAATTGCTGGAACTGATCTTCGAGCGGCGGATTGGCGATGGTTCCAGCATAGTTGGTGATGGTAGAGGCCGCGACGACGGCGATGACCTCCAGGACCTGTTCCTTGGTGAAGCCTGCTGCTACGAATGCGTCGAGTTCCTCTTCGCTCAAGTGTCCCCGCTTATCGATGAGCGTTCTTGCCAGCGTGGAAAGTGCGGCGAAGCGCCGATCTTGTGGCGACAGCTGCGCACGGATTGCGTCTGTTTCTTCCGAACGTACTCCTTCCTTGAGAGCCAGCGCGGTGTGGAATGCTACCGCATAATCGCATGAGTTCGCGACCGCGTCGGTCAGAAGAACAATCTGAATCTCCTGTTCGGAAAGGCTGCTTCTGTGTACCTGCTGAAACACGGCTGCGAAGGCGGTCACCAACTTCGGCGAATTGGAAATGGCGGCTGCAAGGTTCGGAATTACGCCGAAAGCCTGCTGCAACTGTTCGAGCACAGGCTTGGACTCCTCCGGCGCGGATGCGATGGTGTGAATTGGATATGTGGACATTGAATCTCCCGGAAATACGTAGAGTGGCAGGCAATCCTGAAACTCTACTGCTTCACTATCGAATGAATCGCGAGGCGCTGCAATTACCTCGCAGGTAATCGTGGAGCGCGACTGACCCGCTCTGAGCGACAGTACTGGTTCTGATCGCCAGAGGAATTACGGGCCACTAGAGTCTATGGCTCCAGACCAGCGAGCCTGCTACTTTCGACCCAACGACGTTGCGCCGCGGCATCGTTAAGTGCTGCACCTTTAAGCGCAACAGGATGGCAATCGTGAAAATACTCTCCGCTGACCTCGTATAGTTCGGGCGCTGAGGCCAAAAAGATCAAGGTCTCAGCCCCTTTATGCATAGGTCTGGCAAAGCGTTTGGTGATTTTCATGCTAAACGAAATCAATCCGCCAGCTTCATCCGCGAAGCGGGTAGCCACAAAACCTGGATGAAAGCAGTTTGCAGTCACGCCTGTTTCCTGCATGCGCTTCGCCAGCTCTCGCGTAAACAGCACATTGCATAGTTTCGATGTGGCATACACTTTGTAGCCAGGTCCTCCGTACCGTACAGTCTCCAGCAAATTTCCTCGATACAAACGTGCGCTCCAGACCGTCCTCTGTGACTTGGCGAGTTCTGTAGATAGCTCCAGCATTGTTAACAAGAACATCAACGCGTGGCTCGTTGCCGGAGATTTCAGATGCAACTTGCTTGATCTCGCCGATCTTCGAGAGATCAGCGTAAAAGATTGCGTGGAGTGTATGCGGCGCCAGATCGCAAGACGCTTCATAGCGGCTTCGCCGCGAGTGCGATCGCGAGCTACCTGAATAATCCTGGCTCCCATGGCCGCAAGCGTCTCGGCTGCAGCTTGGCCGATACCACTGGTAGCTCCTGTAATTACAACGGCTTTATTGGCCATGAGTGCGTTCATTGATTCAATCCAGCCTGAAACTTAGAACCATCGATGGCTAGCCTGGCGCCTTGTCCGGGTCAGAACATAAGGTAGGTTGGCAAGCACCAGACCGGATTTTACACCTCGGGCGATCACCCTGCCTACCAGCTTTCCGTCCCGCGGAATGAGTTTCACTACCAACTTGCGGACTCTGAAGGCCGCAGCGTCGTCTGACTCAATGAGCCCTGTCGACATCCCTTCGGCGCCAGGGCCCTGCGATTGCATCTGGAGATTATTTGCTTCAGGAGCCTTTCCGAGCGAAAGTGTTGCTCGAGTCCACCTGCAAATGGACCGGCTCCTCTGCACCGCCGTTCCTCAGCATGCCCTTCCACCGCCCGATGAATTCGCTTGTCGCCACAAAAGGTTGTGGCCGAGGCCGGCATCCTCCTCCGGCGGCGTCCATTCGGGGAGGTAGCTCCTGAGAATCTGGTCACAGATGCCGTTTGCCGGCGCTGTTCCATCGGTCGATTCGTCAGCACCAGACAGGCGAGGCCTTCCGACGGAACCATGTAGAGTTTGGTAGCGACGCCCGGCTGTCCGCCGTTTTTGACGACATAGGGTAAACCTGACTTCAACGTCCCGGTAAGCCAACCGAACGTGGTTGCCACACCCGAGGGCCAACGCGTAGCATCATGCGGATTGCCGTTCGGGCCTTTGATTCCGCTTCCGGCAAGATATTGATTCCCGGGCGCGTCCAGAGCGACTCGCGCATCGCAACGAGAGTCATCAGCGTAGTGGTCGTGAAGGATTTGGTAAGAGATGCGAGGCAGAAGGGTGTGCGGGCCGTTACTTGGATACTCTTCTCTCGATCTGAGAACCTAAAACCCTCCTCCCAAACGAGACGGCCTTTGTGAACCACCGAGACCGCAACGCCAGTGGCTTCTCCGCTTGCAACCTTGGAGAATCCGCTGTCGCACAGGAGCGAAATCGGCTGTTCACCGTCTTCTGCGATTAGCTCGGTACTGCTCCCATAAAGCGGCGATGTCGCAAGCACGCCCCCAACGGACGTGACGAGCAGGGCGCGGAGGACCTCCCGGCGGTTTGTGGGTGAAACATACGATTCCGTTTTCTGCAGGAAAAGTGTACGGCTTAACTCCGAGGCCGATGCAGTTTCGTAAGAGCCTCGCTTATCCGTAGAGCAAGAGGACCGCTACCCCTTCTTCCCGCAAATCGTCCGCCGCAAAAGATCCAGCGACGTCTGCGCGGCCAGCGTTCGTATGCGGAAGCGATCTCCCCCATGCCGGATGCGCGTCACCTTGGTCTCCTGCGGCGAAGCGACTCCGATGTACACGGTGCCAACCGGATCGCAATCCGTTCCACCGCTCGGGCCCGCATAGCCCGTCGTCGAGACTCCGTAAGTGCTGCCACTTTGTTTGCGCGCACCCTGCGCCATCGCCGCCGCAACGGCTTCACTGACCGCCGTATGCTTTTGAATCAGATCTTTCGACACACCGAGAATCTGCTGCTTCTGCGCATCCGAGTAAGTCACATAACCAGCCAGAAAATAATCGGAACTTCCGCCCTGCTCCGTCAAGCGATAAGCAAGCAAGCCGCCGGTGCAGCTCTCGGCCGTCGCCACACTCGCCCGCTCTCTTCGTAACAGCTTTCCAACGACTGCCTCCAGCGACTCGTCTGGATTTTCGCTGTAAATACGATCGCCGATTAACCTGGTTATCGGATTCCCCACCTCTCGAAGCAGATCGTCCGCCTGCTGTTCCGTATCCGCCTGCGCGCGCAGGTGCACGAACAGATCTCCAGGCGACGACAGAATGGTTGTGGCCGGATTCGTGTACTTGGTGTAAACCGGTGCGATCAGAGCGTCCAGATCGGATTCGCCCATTCCGGTAATTCGGAAGCTGCGCACTTTGATGACCTGCGGAGGCAGAACGGGGCGAAGCCGCGGAACGACCTCATTCACGAACATCGGCTTCAACTCGCGCGGTGGCCCAGGCAGCAACACCAGCGCACCCCGTCTGGTATGCAGAAATTGACCCGGCGCAGTGCCATTGGGATTGGGCATCGCCTCCGCACCGTCAATCAGATAAGCCTGCCGGATGTTGTTGCTAGCCATCGGGCGATTAATCTGCCGAAATCGCGTGATCAGTACGGATTCCTGCTCAAGATCCAGTTGCAGTTTGCGACCGAGCGCCGCGGCGGCCGCATCCCTCGTCACGTCATCTTCTGTTGGGCCCAGACCGCCGCTCAGAATCACCACATGGGAGCGGGCGATGGCCCCGGCGATCATCTCGGTCAATCGCTGCCGGTCGTCGCCAACAATATGCTTGCTGACAACTTCGACCCCCAACAGGTTCAGCTGCTCACTAATGAACAGCGAGTTGGTATCCTGCCGCTGTGGCGTGAGAAGCTCACTACCGATCGCGATAATCTCGGCCTGCTTTGCCATCGGCTAAATTATGGCAGTGGGCGTCCGGCAATATCTACATCCACTCTGAACAAAGCGTTTTGCGTGGCGACCACGATGGACTTGGACGGAGTAAAAGCCAGGCCGACGATCCCGGGGCCGGAGAGGAATTGTTGGGGTTCCGCCGACTCGCTCAGGCAGATGATCCCGCGACGCCCGGCCAGCGATCCCGCCACATAAACCCTGTTCTCCGCATCAACCGCGAGTCCCTGCGGCCTGCCGATCCCACGGAAAAACGTCTCCACCTCTCCCGCTTTCGAGATCCGGTACACGGAGTCAAAGCTCGACGTGGTTGGACCCGTCACGTAGAGGTAGTCGTCCGCCCCGAATGCGAGATGATAAGCCGCTATAGACGGTTCGAGCGTGGCGAACACATAAATCTGCCGGGATTTGCTGATCTTAAAGACGGTTCCACTGCGGTCGCCAACATACAGGTTTTCGTCCCTGTCGAATGCCAGCCCCGTAGCGACCCCCATGCCTTCCACGTAAACGCTCATATTGCCGGAAGGCGTCACCTGATAAATGATGCCGTCGTAGCGACTGGAAACATACAGCAGGCCTTCCCGATCAAACGCGAGGCCGGTCGGGTTCATCATGTCCGTAACAAACGGCTTGGTGTTGTAATTGGCATCGATCTTGTAAATCGACACTGGGGATTTCTGCCCTCTCGAACCGCTGAAAGTGCTGTAGATGTTCCCTTCCGAATCCACAGCCGGATTCGCGACAGGATGCAAACTATCCGCTATCTGGACGCCCACGTGAGTCTCGTACAGATCGCTCTCGAGACTGCCGCTCGCAACCACCAGTTCGCCCACCATCGCCGCATCCGGAACCTTCGCCAGAATATAGGAATCCCCGGCAATCACCAGGTGGGCCGGCTGGTTCCCCACTTTTACCGAAGGGCGGCCCTGTGAGGCGAGATGTTCTCCGTAGATGTGCAGTTCACCGCCGGTGATCGCCGCCGCCGGATTAACCGAGTCGATCGTCGGCCTGCTGGCCGGCTGCGTTTGTTGTTTGCTCGCCATAGCTTAATAGATCCTGAAGACCCCGCCTATATACAAGATAGCCGCCGCGTACAGACCCGCGCCGAGGTCATCAGCCACAATACCAATGCCCTCGGGCAATTGCTCCAGGTTTCGCACTGGCCACGGCTTCCAGATATCAAAGAGACGAAATAGAAGAAAGGCCGCGACAAAAATCTTCCAGTTTCGCGCGGGAGCTCCCAGCAACGCCACCCATTGTCCCAGTACCTCGTCGACGACCACCAGTCCGGGATCTTTGCGTTTTACGATCCGAGCCGTTCGCGAGGACGCCCAGATAGCTGGAAGTAACAGGCCGGCGATGAGCAAAGCGAGCCACCATCGGCCCAAGCCATAGCGAGCCAGCAGGGCCGCAATCAGCACAGCCGCCAGCGCGCCCACGGAGCCCGGACCCCAGGGGAAGTATCCGCAACCGAACCAGGTGGCAACCGTAAGCGCCAGCCGGTTCACCGAAGCGAGCCTTCGTCCAGTTCATCCGCAGGGGAATCGTCAAACTCGCCCGGGGCAGCAGGGTCGGAAATCACGTACTTCTCTGTCGCCCAGTTGCCTAAGTCCAGAACTCGGCACCGATCACTGCAGAAGGGGGAGTTCGGGTCTTCGAGGGATACACGTTTGCCGCAGATCGGGCAACGCACAGATCCTGTCATGCCTTCATTATCGGATTTATCGAATCACGGCGGATGCCACAGGACTGACCGGAGCTGAGCTCAAGATCTGGAATGGACTGTCTGGTGTCTGGAGCGCTGAAAAGTAGCCCGATTCCGGAGCATCCACCAGTTCCCCGATCAAATCGTAGTCATGTGCTTCGGTGATGCGGATAGTGCGGATCTCGCCCGGCTGGGGAGCTCCCGGCCCAAAGTCATTGATGTAGCAGACGCCATCGATTTCAGGAGCCTGGCTGGTCAATCTTCCCTCCCACAGAAGGTCTGTTTCCTTGGAAGGTCCTTCCACGAGAACTGGCAGTTCCCTGCCAAGCAGTTGCAGGTTGCGATTCCTGGAGATTTTCCGCTGCAAGGCCATCAGGCTCCGCTTCCGGTTATAAATCGTTTTCGCGTCCACCTTGGCATCAAGCGCATAGCTGCCGCTGGTCTCTTCGTCACTGTAAGAGAACACGCCGAGGCGGTCGAATCGGGCAGTTTTCAAGAAATCCGAGAGAATCGCAAAATCGGCATCTGTTTCCCCGGGGAATCCAACGATCATGCTGGTTCTGATCGCAACGCCGGGGATAGTGGCCCGAATCCGCTCAATCAGCTTGAGGAAAATAT
>CBAAAA010000209.1:0-8101 GCA_964658695.1 uncultured Solirubrobacteraceae bacterium
ATTGAATTGAACTACGGATGCCCGCACGGTATGAGCGAGCGTGGTATGGGCAGCGCAGTCGGGCAAGTTCCCGAATATTGTGAACGGATCACGGGCTGGGTCAAGAGCGTGGCGCGCATTCCCGTCATCGTAAAACTGACTCCAAACATCTCGGATATCGTGAAACCGGCGCAAGCCGCGGTGGCTGCCAAGGCCGACGCGCTTTCGTTGATCAACACGATAAACTCCATCGTGGGCGTGGATCTCGATTCACTAAGGATCACGCCGGATATCGGTGGAAAGGGTGGACATGGCGGATACGCCGGCCCTGCTGTAAAACCAATTGCACTGCATATGCTTTCCGCAGTCGGAACTGACAGCATCGTACGGAGCGCGGCCATTCCGATTTCGGGAATGGGTGGGATCACCACCTGGCGCGATGCGGCCGAGTTTCTGCTCCTAGGCGCGACCAGCTTGCAGGTTTGCACAGCAGCGATGCATTACGGCTTTCGTATCATCGAAGACCTGTGCGATGGCCTTTCCAACTGGATGGACAGCAAAGGATTCCAGACTATCGCGAACGTGCGCGGTAGGAGCCTGGAGCGCATCTCAGAGTTCAAGAACTTTGACTTGGCGTTTCGAGCCGTCGCCCGCATCGACGAATCCAAATGCATAAAGTGTAATCTATGTTACATTTCCTGCAACGACACGGCTCATCAGTGTATCGACCTGTTTGCACCCGACGGCACGCTTGTTCCTCCGCTTTCCTACAGATTGGGTTCGAACGGTAAAAACGAGGCTACGCTCACTCGTCCCCAGCCGCGCGTCCGGGAAGAAGACTGTGTCGGTTGCCGCCTCTGCTTCAACGTCTGCCCGGTGAACGATTGCATCCACATGGTGGAGATCCCTCCTTGCCGCGACTCCGTTACCTGGGACGAACTCTCTCGAACTCAGCCGGCCGTTACTGAAGATTGGGAAACGATGGAACGATACCGTGAAGAGCAGGGCATTCACATTCACTAGGAGTTCATCCAGTGCCATTGCTGATCCGGAACGGTGAGGTCGTCACTGCGGATTCCCGCTCCCGGGCCGACATTTTCGTTGAAAACGAGACCATTACTCAGATAGGGCCGGAGCTGCCGCAGCCCCCTGATACAGAAGTAATCGACGCATCGGGCAAATACATCTTCCCCGGATTCATTGATCCCCATGTGCATATCTATCTGCCTTTCATGTCAACCTTCGCCAAGGACACGCATGAAACGGCCAGCATTGCGGCCCTGATCGGGGGAACGACCACTTACATAGAGATGTGTTGCCCGTCACGTGCTGACGATGCACTGGAAGGATACGAGTTATGGAAATTCAAGGCGTCGGGAAATAGCGCCTGCGACTACACGTTCCATATGTCCGTGACGCGGTTTGATGACCGCACGGAGTCTCAGCTCCGCGAGATTGTGCGAGACGGCATTGCGTCCTTCAAGGTGTTTCTCGCATACAAAGGTTTCTTCGGCGTGGACGACTCAGAGCTGTTTCAAGCACTCTCGCTTGCCAAGAAGCTGGGTGTCATCGTCACCGCTCATTGCGAGAACGCCGAACTGATCTCGCAACTGCAGGCGCAGCTGCTGGCGCAGGGAAAGAGCGGACCGCAGTGGCACGAGCCGAGCCGCCCTGAATCCGTTGAGGCGGATGGTGCCCACCACTTTGCCGCCTTCCTCGAGAACACCGGGGCTGCCGGGTATGTCGTCCACCTCTCCTGCGCGAGCGCGCTACGGGCGGCTATGGAAGCCAAAGAGCGGGGCGTCAGGCTTTTCATAGAATCGGTGCTGCCTCACTTTCTGTTGGATAAAACATATGCAGAGCGGCCTGGCGTTGAAGGAATGAAGTTCGTGATGTCGCCTCCACTTCGTGACAAACGCAATCTGCCGCTGCTTTGGGAGGCGCTTGCCAAGGGCCAGATTGATACAGTCGGCACTGATCACTGCCCCTTTGACACGGACCAGAAACTGCTCGGCAAAGATGCGTTCACACAGATTCCGAATGGGATTCCCGGCATCGAAGACCGGGTGAACATGCTCTATACATATGGAGTCGCGGCGGGGCGCATCAATCTTCAGCGGTTCGTCGATGCGGCGAGTACGAGAGCAGCCAAGGTCTTCGGCCTATATCCGCGAAAGGGCGCTATCGCGGTTGGGAGTGATGCAGACCTGGTCGTCTTTGATCCAGCGTTCCGCGGCGTTGTTTCCATGGAGAGTCATCACGTGAACAACGACTATAGTGGCTTCGAAGGAATGCGGATTGAGGGACGCCCGTCAATAGTCACCGTGCGCGGCAAAGTGCAAGTGCGCGATGGCGATTTTGTGGGGGAGCGCGGGCGTGGCCGTCTGCTACGCCGTGAACCTCAGTATTACTAGCAATGTACCTTGAATCATGCACCTTGATGCGAAACAGGCGGTTGTAGAACTGAAGGAGCTCCGCGCGCTCACTGGCGACGAGAACGGAGCCCAGCGTGTTGCATGGACGCCCGTGTGGCAAAAGGCCCGTGAATGGTTCAAGAGTAAGTGGAGCGAATTGCCGGTTGAGCAGCACTACGACGCGGCCGGTAATAACTGGGTAACGCTTCCTGGCGCTTCGCCGCAATCTCTCCTGCTCGGCGGCCATCTGGATTCAGTGCCGAATGGCGGCTGGCTGGACGGCAGTCTGGGTGCCGTGGCATCGCTTGCCGTGATGCGCCGCTTTGCCCGCGAGTTCGATGGAAGGCCGCCAGTTACCGTCCGGTTAGTCGACTGGGCGGATGAAGAAGGCGCACGTTTTGGCCGCAGCCTGTTTGGATCTTCTGCATGCGCCGGTACCGCCACCATCGAAGCAGACCGCGTCCGGACGGACCGCGACGGCATAACACTGGAAGAAGCGCTGGAGAAGTGCGGCGTTGACATCGAGAAGATTGGTGACGCGGCAAGCGAGCGGAAGAACGCCGCAGCTTACCTTGAATTGCACATTGAGCAAGGCCCGATTCTGGAGCGTCTTAACCTCCCACTTGCTGTGGTCGTTGGAACGAAAGGCGTCGAGCGTCACTCCTTCATATTCCGTGGTCAGGAGGCGCACTCGGGATCGACGCCGATGAACGCTCGCCGGGATGCACTCGCGGCGGCAGCCAAACTCGCTCTCGAGATTCGTCCGATTGCACGCAAACATCCGGAAGCAGTCTGTACTATCGGAACGTTGAAGACCTTCCCGGGAATTGTCACCGCGGTGGTCGGCCGTTGTGAAGGCACGCTCGATCAACGCGATCTCGATCCTGCCATTCTGGCGCAAATGCATTCTGAAGCCCGCAGTGCCAGCGAGCGCTTTGCTCGTGAAGAAGGCTGCACCGTCGAATGGTCGCGGGTCTGGAGCATCGAACCCATCCCGTTTCATCCGGCGCTCATCGAACTCTGCAGTGAATCGATCACCGAGGTTGCCGGCTCGGCGCCTTCCACGCCGTCCGGTCCACTGCATGATGCCGCCGAGATCGCACGATCCGGGATTCCAACGGTGATGATGTTTGTGCAGTCACTCCATGGCATCAGTCACAACAAAATCGAGGACACCCGGGAGGAGCATCTTGAAGCGTCAATCGTTGCTCTCGACCGGCTCGCAACCAAGACAGTTAATTGGATTGCCGGTCAGTCGCGAACATCCGCCTGATTCCCTCTTCGAGCTTCGTAAACGGCAGGTCGCATCCCAACGCGCGCAATCCCGTCAGGTCCGCTTCCGTGAAGTGCTGGTAGCGCCCGTTCAGTTTTTTAGGAAACGGCATGTATTCAATGGGAACTTCACCAAACACGGTCATGAGGGCTCGTGCTACATCGTTGAAGGTCCGGCTCTGACCCGATCCGGCATTCACGATCCCCCGGAATTTCCGGGCGCGATTTTCCGCGTAAGGCCCGACGCCCGCAAAGAACAAATTGAGCTTTGCCAGATCTTCCACAAACACGAAGTCGCGACGCTGCTCACCGTCTCCGAACTCACCTGATCCTTTGAATAGCTTTACTTTGCCAGTCTCTTTGATCTGTTGCGAGAAGTGATGCATCACTGAGGCCATGCGCCCCTTGTGCTGTTCCCGCGGACCGTAAGCATTGAAGTAGCGAAGGCCAACAGCCGTAACCGGCACTCGCTGATGAGCGATCTCGTTCCGCAGGTAGTTGTCAAAGGTAAGCTTCGAAAAACCGTAAACATTTAGCGGCATCTCGTTCTCAGGTGTTTCCCTGAACCGGCCACTCAATCCATAAACCGCGGCAGTCGACGCATAGATCAACGGTGCATTCACGCGGATCGCATAATCGAGCACTTCCTTCGAGTACTCGCAATTGTTATCCATCATGTACACGCCGTCGTCTTCGAGCGTATTGGCGCACGCCCCCTGATGAAAGATTGCTTCCACCTTCGAAGGCGCCGTACCGTCGCCCGCAATGAGCCTGCGGAACTGCTGCTTGTCGAGATAATCGACGAAACGTGCATGGCGCAGGTTTAAGAATTTGGCTGAGTTCTTCAGATTGTCGACGACCAGAATCTCGCACACGCCATTGCGATTTAATTCGTGGACGAGATTACTCCCAATGAAACCGGCGCCGCCGGTAACAATATGCATACAGCAGTTACGCCTGTCAGCCTTTCACTTACATGCTTCGCAACGGTGTCCGCGATCTTGCCGCCAGAATAATCGCCTGAAACATCTCGTCAACAGTAACTGAAGTCAGGCATTTCTTCTTCTCTGCGATGCACGTTTCTAGTCCGCATCCGAAGCAGTCCACTTTGTGGTAGACCACTTGATTGCCTTTGCCTGGCGGGAACCAGGTACCGGGTTTTCCTCTGGCTGAGAACGCAACGGCACAGGGCACGCCGACGGAAGACGCGAGATGCATGGGGCCGCTGTCGGGGCCGGTGAACACTTCCGCACCCTCCATAACCGCTGCCGTTTCCCTCGGCGAAAGCTGTCCGCACAGGTTCAGCGCTTCGCCCTTCCATCCCTGGCTTAATAAATCGCAGAGCGGACCGTCTTCCCTGGCGCCTACGAGCACAAGCGCATGCTCGGGCATCGCTTCACTCACTCTCCGCATCAGCGCAACCCAATTATCTGAACCCCAATCGTTCGCTTGCTTCTTCGTCCCAGGTGCGCAGATAACCTTGGAACGTTTTTCGATTGGCTTCAAGACTTCGGCCGCTCGACTGCGCTCCTCTTTGGTCACGCAGATATCCGAGTTCCGCGGATCTTCCACATGGGCGTCACCCAATTCGCGGATTGCTCTCGCCAACCGGCTTGCTTCTCGCTCGTACATGCCGGTCGATTCGTCCAGTATGTGGATCGATTCGGCAGGTGAAGGTAAACCGATGAAATTCTTGATTCCCGCCAGTCTGAAGAAGCGTTCGTCCCGCCGCACCGCTTCCTGCGGGCGGATTGGCATCAGGTACACCAATGCATCCGCGCGGAAGCGAAACAGCTTCCACCACAAGGCAGCTAGTTCCAAAGGACTGCGTGTATGAGCGGTGTAGCTCATGTAGCCGTGAATCAGTCCGGAATCCCCAAGCACCGCAGCCATTGCAGGCGCCTTTGAATGCACCGGAAAATTGGTAAGGAGCACACGCTCGGCGTTCGGAAAAGAGCGCGCGATCAGGTGCAGACACGGGAGAGCGACTACCGTATCGCCAAGGCTTCCCAATCGGTATACCAGAACACGTTTGGCGGATGAAAGATCAGTTGTGTTCAAAGTCAAAGAGCCGGCGGCATTTCCAAGAATTGTTTGATCTTTCAGAGTACCGTATGCTGCTTGCTGAAATCATTTTTCCGATACTCATCGCCGATTACACAGGAATGTTCTTCTCGTGATACTCTCTCAACTAATCAAAAGGGGGGAGCAATGCGATATAGCTCCTGTTTTCCGCTTGCGAAGTTTCGGTCAGCGCAAAGAAGTCTGTTCCTTTTTTCCGCGGTCGCCTTCGCTTCTTCGGGCCTCGTCGCTCAAACCGTTGACACCGCAATTCTCGGATCCGTTCTCGACTCGAGTGGAGGCGCCGTTTCAAATGGCACAGTCACCGCCACACTCACCTCCACCGGACTCTCGAAAGTCGCACAAACGGGTTCTAACGGAGCCTACGAGTTCCGATACTTGCTGCCGGGTACTTACACGGTCGAAGTCAAGTCTGCTGGTTTCAACGCAGAGCGTCGAAGTGCCGTTGAAATTCAAATAGGCCAGCAGGCAAAGGTAGACTTTTCGCTTCAGGTCGGAGCCGTGCAGCAAACTGTTGAAGTACAGTCTTCACCGCCTCTGCTCCAGACCGAAAACGCCAGCCTGGGAGAAGTGGTCGGGACCGACCGCATGGAGAGTCTTCCTCTGAACGGGCGAAAGTTCGACGATCTGGCGATCCTGACGCCAGGCGTACAGGTGTACAACCCGGATCTTCATTCGTCCAGCACCGACGGCTCTGAAATCGGTGGCAATGGTGGCCGCTTGATCTGGGGCCAGGTCAACGTGGACGGAGTGACAATGGTGAACAACCGCCACAACTACGTCAACCTGTTTCCGTCGATCGATGCTATCCAGGAGTTTCGCGTCCAAACCGGGAACTATTCAGCCGAATATGGCGGCAATGCTGGAACCAACGTCAACATTCAGATTAAGTCTGGAACCAACCAGTTCCACGGAGATCTCTTTGAATTCCTGCGCAATGACGCGATGGATGCGCGCAACTATTTCACGCCCTCGCCGCTGCCGCAGAACATTCTGAAGCAGAATCAGTACGGCGCGACATTAGGTGGCCCCGTGCGCCGTGATAAGACGTTCTTCTTCCTGAGCTACGAGGGAATCCGGTCGATTCAGGACAGCCCCGGCACCGCTGTTGTGCTCACCCCGCAGCAGCGCGCCGGAAATTACTCAGGCAGCGCCACACCAATCATCGACCCCACAACCGGCCAACAATTTACCAACAATATTATCCCCGCCAGCCGTCTGGATCCGGTGTCGCTCAACATCATCAACAAGTACATGCCGCTTCCAAATACCTCGGGTTCAGTGAACTACGCGGGCGAGGCGCTTGGCAACCTCACTGTCAATCAAGGCATAGCGCGCGTGGACCACTATTTCAGCCAGAGCGACCAGCTGTTCGTTCATTACATTCGCGCCTTTCGTAACTTCCCGGAGACAGATCTCAACCCGAATTTCTCGTTTACGGGCGCCTACCCGATTGATAACTTGTCAGCACAGTGGGTTCACACCTTCAGCCCATCGTTCCTGAATGAGTTTCGCGCTGGATTTGACCGCGAGAACGTACAGCAACTCAGCACGCTGACGAACACGGACTTCACCATTCAATCGCTCGGAATTAATGGATTGAACGTCGGCGGTCCCAACGGACGACCCTTACGGCCGAACGAGGAAGGCTTCCCAATCATCAACATCTCCGGCTACCTTGGCATGGGCAGCGATCTGGCGGCCTCCAACCTGGACAACAGCCAAACCTATCAGCTGGTGGACAATCTGACGTTCGTCAAAGGCAGGCACACGATCAAGGGCGGTTTCGATCTGCGTAAGCTCTATGACAACGCAACCACCAATAACTGGCCATTCGGCAGCATGAACTTCACCAGCGACATCAGCGGTGACGCGGCCGCTGCTTACATGTTGGGATACCCTCGCACGACACTCACGCCCGAAGGCGTTCCGCTTACCAAGGCTCGCCAGTGGCGATCGGCAGTCTATCTTCAGGACGACTGGAAGATCACGTCGAAACTGACCTTAAACATCGGAGGCCGTTGGGACCGTTTCGGCGTGCCGACAGACGTAAATAGCGTCACGCGTACCTTTGACTGGAGTCAGAACCCTCCCGTGTTCACTCCACCTCCCGGCCAGATAGACCATAACTTGTGGACGATCACCAACAAGGACATCAGTCCCCGAATCGGACTGGCATACAACCCAACTTCAAACTGGGTGGTCCGCGCCGGCTACGGTATTTTCTACTTCGGCGGCCAATTCGACAACATCAACATCCTTCAACTCAACCCGCCCACAGCCGGAAGTCTCACCATCACGAACCCGGCATTGAATCCGATTGCAACCATCCAAAATCCGGTACCGGCCAGCCT
>CBAAAA010000210.1:0-3608 GCA_964658695.1 uncultured Solirubrobacteraceae bacterium
CGCTGCTTGATGCCGAAGACGCTTCAGCGTTGATGAAGCGAATGAGATCGACTTCAGCGGTGCCTTCGAATGTCAAAACCATGATTTTTTGGCTCGTGATTCTGGTCGCGACACTCCTCGCTTGGTTTGTGGTCCGCCGCTGACAAGTCCTCTATTCGTCCCAAACCTGGGAGTAATCCACGTGTGGGCGCCCATGGCAGTTCGCGCTGGCCGCCGCACAGCAAGACTGAGCGGAATGTCTGCTGCCTACCCTCCGGCTGCCGCTCTGATACATTGCGGTACGCTCAGCAAACACACGCGAAGCAGGCGCGTAATGCAGGCGCATAATGTATGAAGCCGGAAGCCGCTCCATCCACCGCCGGAACGACGAGTGTAAGAGGGAGCGCCAGTGTGGGCTCAAAGGGCGAAAATGAGAAGTGGTCAAATCGGCCCCTCCCATTCGCGCTACGAAAATTGGATAGTTGAGAACCGATGTAACTGCTGCAGCAAACACCGAATATCAAGCTTGCTACGACGGCTGAAAATTCTACGTAAGATAATTTGGATCAGTTAACTAAACCAGTTCAGGCTTAGGCACCATACCGGTTTACTGCTTCAGCGTGACCGGAACTCCGTAGGACCATTTCCGCATTTCATTTTAGGCTCTTAGCGTTAATGACTCTTCCGTGAACGACCACTGTCTTTGCCGGGAAAGTGGAATTCATGACGTCATAGACCTCGATGACTCCGCCTGCTGAAATGACCGAAGAGGCGACATTGCCGAGTACCTTGACGTTTCCTTGATTAACAATGTTCACATGCCACAGGGAGACCTGAACGACAGTGTTACCAATCAATCTAAGCGGCATCTTCGATGTAAAGCGGAGGATGGAAGTGATCTCGACATCTATTGCCCTGTACGTCGAAATCGCTCCGACGCGCTTTGCTGGCAAAGTTGTCCCGTGCCATGAGCCGTCCCCAGCCTTGCATAGATATCCTGCATGAATACCGCCGAACAAAATCAACCCAACAAGCAGAGCCAGTTCGATTGCCGTGACATAAAATCTTTGTTGCTTTAGGGTGAGAGGGCTTGGACCAAGATCATAAGACTCGCTTGACTTGAAACTGACTGCCGGTCGTTCATCGGGAACATACTCCCATGCAGATGAGGCTTGACCACTCTGAATCAACATCTGTCCTTCGTGAGTAAAAGGGTTCCCCGTTAATGGTTCCGGGATTGCTCGTTACGCTCCGGATCTCTCCAGTCTGTCTGTTTTTCCATGCCATATGCAGAAGTCCCGCAGATCAAAGGCAAGCAAAAAAATACCGGGTACTTCCTTTTGGCGATAGACAGAACAGTCTGCACTGTCGATTTACCCTTGTTCTCTTCTTCAAAGTTGGTGATATTCGCGCAGTTTGCCGGTGCGACCTTACCTCCCTTCCTTAAAGCAACTTGACGATCAAGAATGCGACGAAAGAGCTTTGAACGCTTCGACCAACTGCACGATGTTCACAGCAGTTTCGTGGAGCATGTAAACGGAGAATCTCTCCGGCACTTCCTTTACGTCCTCGCCCTGCCCATGCGAACCCATTTTGTTTCTCACGACGGGCACACCATCGCCGAGGCCTGTGCGTATAGTCGAAAGGTGACTCTCAAGAAAGCCCGGTAACATTTGCGTTGAACACCCAGGACCGCTCTCAGATAGCATAAATCAAACTAAGAATCAGATCAGCAGCTTCCTGCAGCGCCATGCTGCGTACTGGCTTAGCGTAATTTTCGGCTGGACCGGATTGAGCATCTGCTGGTGTCGAGGCGACCGGTTCGTGGAAGAAGAAGGAAAGACGCTGCAGGACTTTCTGGAAGCGATGCGGACGAAGCTAAGGCGAGGGCCGAGGCTGGTGTAATGTTGGGAGCCATGGTCGAACACACATTTGTGCTGAAAGCCGAGCAGGAGTTCTTCGATGCGGTTAAGCGGGCGGACGTGCATGCGCTGCGAAAGGCGTTGGATGAGGATCTGGTGATGATCGACCTGAGTGGCGGTGTGATGGACCGTTCAGGATTCCTGTCGGCGATGGAATCGGGCGTTCTGAAGTTCGAGGAGATCCGGGTAATGAACTCAGAAGTGCGGTTCTATGGAGAAACCGCGATAGTAACTGGCGAAACCGAAATGCGCGGAGCAGGCGGTGGGCAGCCGTTTCATGTATTCAGCCGCTACACGCATGTGTATCAGGAGCAGGAGGATGATTCGTTCGTTCTGGTGTCAGCTCAGGGGACCCAGGTTAACAAGCCAGCACATCCATAAAGGCGCTGACGGAGAATACAGCTTTGCCGGGGCCGGGTTCGCCGTAGCCGGGAGGCGGACTGAGCTTGTGATGAGCCAGCGTGTCGCGATAGACCTCCAGCAGACGGAGATGGTATTCGAGCGATGCTCCTCCTGGGTTCTCTTTGCCCAGCGGGGTGGTCGGTTCCGGGCACCAGGTGGTGAAGCGCGGGACCACTCCGTGGGACATGAAGAAGTGCAGTCCTTCGGCGGTGGACGCGACCGCTTGTTCGACATCGGTGAATCCGAAGGGCTTGGCCATTTCAATTCCGGCGACGAAGTTGGGGATGACGCGCGAGGGCTCAAAGACCTCGGCCGCTTCGACAACGCGCCGGATCCAGGTATCACGCCCGATGTAGCGGTCTTTACCCGGTGAGTAGGCGGCGAAGAGTTTCGGATCCCAGACTTCGTAATTCGGGTGATAAATTTTAGCTCCGGCGGCTTTCAAAGTGCGGACATCTTCTTTAGGCCAGGCTTGCGTCACGACTTTGCCCAGCCAGCGATCGGGAAAACGATTCTCAATCGCTTCGACGTAGGAGGTATAGAATTCGACTTCAGTCTGGCCGGCGAGCTTTGAGGTAATGCTGCCGCCAGTGACCGTGTAGGCCTCGGCCTTACGATCGAGAGTATCGATGAACGCGAGCGCACTGAGAATTTCTTCGATCTTCTTGATTCCGGTGTAGGGGCGGCCGACTGCGAGCTGTTGCCGGTAATTGTGATTGATATCGCAGAATTGGCACTCTTCCTTTTCGCCAAAGTACTGGCAGATGCGAAAGATAGTCAGATAGATGAGATAGCCCCACTCGATCACGGGTGCGATTTCGGCGACTCGTTTCCCGTCCGGCAGTTGCTCGCCATAGTGCGGCGGCATGTCAGGAAAGTTCACCTCGGACAGAGACTCACCGCGGAACGTCAGGGTTCGCTTACCGTGGATCAGCTGGACGCGATAGGGGGACTCCGTATTGAGCCGGACCGAGACGATGGTGCGGCGCAGGTTCAGATTCCCGCCGGTAAGCGCAATCTCTTCAGGAGCCTTAAAGGATTGGGTGGCGTCCAGTTCGCCCTGCCGCACCATATTGAACGAGAAGATGAAGTACGACTTGGGCTGGTGCTGATGAGAGGCTTCGCTGGACGGGGCCATGAGGGCCTGCCCGTCGAACGCCAGGCCGCAGCGCAGCAGATCGGTTTTCAAAATGGCTTCCACGGGGAGCGACGGGTGACGGTCGATGTGCTCTAAGAGGCTGTCTGCAGTGATAGTGGTCATTCAGAAAATACTAATCAGGCGAGTACCGGGCAGGCGCCAATTCG
>CBAAAA010000210.1:3618-8051 GCA_964658695.1 uncultured Solirubrobacteraceae bacterium
CCGGGCCGTTAAGGCCCGCCAGTGAATACAATGAGGATCTCGGAATCCTTGTGAACACAGCTGCCTGGCGACGCTACCGGAACTACACGTTTTTGATTCCGCTGTTTGCCGTTGCGCTCTTTTATCAGATTGCTTATACGGTAGTGGCGCTTCGGGTGACGGCGCACGCCACGACCACCCCCAGCCGTCCGTTTGCGACCCGGGAACAGATGGTGAGAGGGGTGGACGAAGGGACAGCGCGCGAAGGTTTGCGGCCAGGCGACAAGGTAATGGCCGTGAACGGGCGGCCTTACACGGGCGATCGCGTACTGATGGAAGAGATTTCCAAAGTTGGTCCAAATCAGATGCTCGAGCTGACCGTAATGCCAGAGGGAGGACATGCGGCACAGACGATTCGCATCCATCCGCGCTTTTGGGATTCGAAAGCTGCCGATGGGTGGCGCTGGAGCCTGATCTCGACCCTGCTCGCGATGATGCTGTTCTGTTCGCTGCTGGGCATTTACGTGGCGGCAGTGCTGCCGCATGATATTCGCGCCATCACGGTCTTCGGGCTGATGACCGCGACATCGCAGCTGGTGTCAGTGACGACCTGGTATCAGTTTCCGCGATCCCTGTGGGCGTTTGCGGACGTCCTGCATATGTTTGGGAATGGAACCTGGCCGCTTTGGCTGATCTTGTTCGCACTGTACTTTCCGCATCGGTTTCCGTGGGATGTGAAGCGGCCGTACCTCAAGTGGATCGTTTTAGTCCCGTTATTCGCATGGAGCGGGATTGAGATTGCGGGGTCGATTGGAGAGTTCTCGCAGTTTGGGGCTTTAACGCGGCTGTCGAATGCGATTGACGTCCCGATACTTTCGCAAGGGGGAATTTTCGGTCTCTCCACTGCCTTTTTCTTCTTTTCCGTCATGGCGAAGATACGCCAGACCAAACACACGGATTCATGCCGGCGCTTGCAGATTTTATTGGCCGGATCGCTGGTCAGCCTGGCGCCGATTGTGGTGCTGGTGATCTATCAATCGACCCACAATGCGCAGCAATTCAACAAGGTGCCGGAAGCGCTGGTAATCAGCATTTGTTTGTTGTTCTGTCTGTTCCCGGCGACACTCGCCTACGTCGTAGTGGTGGAGCGGGCCATGCGGCTGCGGGTGGCCGTTCGTCTCGGCGTCCGGTACGCGCTGGCCAAGGGCGGCCTTCGGCTTCTGCTCGCGCTGGTCGCAACGGCTGTTTACTGGACGCTGAGCTCGTCGTTGAGCGATTTGCATTGGAGTCGTCCGATCACCATCGGGATCATCATTGCTTCAATCGTGCTCGGGAGCGTGATTATTCGGAATACCCGGAAGCAGCTGATGCTTTGGCTGGACAGGCGATTTTTCCGGGAGAGTTACAACGCTGAGCTGCTGCTGCAGGAGCTTGGGGAGACCGTGCAGTCGATCATCAATGAGGAAGAGCTACTGGATACTGTGGCGCGACAGATTTCAACCACGCTGCATGTGCCGCAGGTGGCAGTGCTGTTGAATGGAGAGGGCGCGTTTCGCCCGGTGTACTGCCTCGGATTCGCCAGTTCGCCGGAAATGATTCTGCCGGAGCAGGGTAAAGCGATGGAGATGATCCAGCAGTCGAAGGAACCGGCGCGCATTTACTTCGAGCGGCAGGATAACTGGGTGCATTCGGCTAGCAAGACTGAGATGGCCACGCTGCGCGGCATTCATGCCCAGATGGTGCTTCCGCTTGGATCGAGGCGGAAAACGCTGGCGTTGCTCAGTCTGGGGCCAAAGCGCTCAGAAGAGCCGTACACGTCGAATGATGTACGCCTGTTGCGGACAGTCGCGTTGCACACCGGGCTTGCGCTGCAGAATAGCCGCCTCGCTTCTGAAATTGCGACCGAGATGGCGAAGCGGGAGAAGCTGAATCGGGAGATCGAGATTGCACGCGAGGTACAGGAGCGATTGTTTCCGCAGAGTCTGCCAGCGATCGCAGGTATCGACTATTTTGGAGCTTGCCGGCCGGCGCTGGAGGTGGGGGGCGACTATTACGACTTTCTTCCGCTGGCGAACGGTGATCTTGGGATTGCGATCGGGGATGTGTCTGGGAAGGGGATTGCAGCGGCTCTGCTGATGGCTTCACTGCAGGCTTCACTGCGCGGGCAGGCGATGACAAATCAGGGAGATCTTGCTCGGCTGATGTCGAATGTGAATCAGCTGGTGTTCGAAGCCACCGCGGTGAATCGCTATGCGACATTCTTCTATGGGCAATACAGCCACGCCAGCCGGGTGTTTACCTATGTAAACGCGGGGCACAATCCGCCCATCGTTTGCCGTCGCACGGCGGATGGCACGGTCCATGTGCTCCGGCTGGAAACTGGAGGCCCGGTGATCGGATTGATTCCCGGCGTTCCGTATCAGCAGGGCACTTTGCTGATGGAGCCCGGCGATATATTCGTCGGCTTTACGGACGGGATCAGTGAGGCGATGAACGAGCAGGAAGAGGAGTGGGGTGAGGCTCGCTTTATTCCGTCGATTGCGGCAAACTCGGCGTACCGTGCAGCGGAGATGATTCCAGCACTGATGTCTGACGCGGACCAGTTTGTGAGCGGTGCGCAGCAGCATGATGATATGACGCTGGTGGTGATGAAGATGGCCGCTGGCGCCTGAGCCTCTGCCGCGTGGATGCGATGCAGGCCGAATCGCCGGAAAATTCGATTCTAATACTCGTGACGGGCGGTACCTTTGATAAGGAATACGACGAGATCAATGGGCGCCTCTTTTTCAAAGACTCGCATGTGCGGGAGATGCTGGGGCTGGGCCGCTGCCAGCTTCCCCTGAGCATCCGGACTCTGATGATGGTCGATAGCCTCGATATGACGGGGGCTGACCGGGACTTGATTGTGCATGCCTGCCGGACGTGTCCGGAGCAACGCATTGTGATTACCCACGGCACGGACACGATGACCGAGACGGCATTGGTGCTGACACGCTCCGGCATTGGCAAGACGATCGTTCTGACCGGGGCGATGGTGCCGTATAAGTTTGGTAGCTCGGACGGGCTGTTTAACTTGGGGAGCGCTTTGGCGTTTGTCCAGTCGTTAACCCCAGGGGTCTACGTGGCGATGAACGGGCGTTGTTTTGCGGGTGAAGAGGTACGGAAGAACCGCGAAATGGGGATATTCGAAGGCGTATGACGAGAAAAGTAGAAGAAACCCTGTAGAAACTCCCTCGCTCGCCGATTAACTCTTCGAGGACGAATGCGGAGCGCCCGAAATGGGTCCGCATTACGAGCCCGCGAGGAGATGCGATGCGCAGATCATGGAACGCCCTGGGATGGGCAAGGATGTTGACCCCGGTGCTCTTGCTTTTAGGCATGAGTGCATCGGCTTGCCTGGCAGCTCAGGCTGTCGACAGGATCCGGGGGCCGATTGACGACGGGAACACCGTCACTTTGCAAGGTAATATCCGGCCCGAGGTGTCCCACGCTGTCCCATTGGAGGCTCCCGAGCAGGACCTGCCGATGCAACACATGATTCTGACGCTCAAGGCGGACCAGAATCAGGAGGCAGCGCTGGCAAAGCTGGTTCAGGAACAGGGGGACCCGCACTCGCCCAATTACCACAAGTTTTTGACCCCGCAGCAGTATGGACAGCAGTTTGGGGCTTCGCCAAATGATGTGGCGAAGGTGACTGGCTGGCTGAGGGATCACGGCTTTGAGGTGGAGGAAGTTCCCGCCGCGCGCCGAAGCATTGTTTTTAGTGGAAATGCGGGAGCTGTGACGGCAGCGTTCGGGACACCAATCCATAAGCTGATCGTGGGCGGTGAGACGCATTACGCGAATACGGAAGAACCAACCATTCCAGCCGCGCTCGCAGGTGTTGTCGGTGGATTCGTGAAACTGAACGATTTCCATCACAAGCCGTCCATTCAGCGGGTGCGGTTGTTGTCGAAGGACTCGGCGGTCGCTCCGCAGTTTACCTATGGCAGCAGCCATTATCTTGCCCCAGCCGACTATGCAACTATTTACGATCTGAACTCGCTGTATTCGAGCCAGATTGATGGGACGGGGCAGAGCATTGCGATTGTCGCGCGGTCGAATATCTCAATGTCGGATTTGCAGACCTTCCGAAGCCAGTTTGGACTTCCGGCGAACAATCCTACAGTGATCATTGCCTCGGGAAGCGACCCTGGATTCGTGCAGGGAGACGGTGACGAAGCAACTCTGGATGTGCAGTGGTCTGGCGCAATTGCTCCAAAAGCGACAGTGAAGCTGGTCATTGCCAGTTCTACGGCGTCCGCGGACGGAGTGGATCTTTCGGCTCAGTACATCGTGAACCACAATCTGGCGCCGGTCATGAGCGTGAGCTTCGGATCGTGTGAGGCAGGCATGGGCTCGGGAGGTGTAGGGTTCTATAACTCTTTGTGGCAACAGGCCGCCTCGCAAGGGAT
>CBAAAA010000211.1:0-7955 GCA_964658695.1 uncultured Solirubrobacteraceae bacterium
GGGGGTCTGCTGATGCGCCGCGAACTGATTGGAGCTTACTTCTACGTTTCCGAGACAGTCATTCAGGAATGCCGCACACTGCTGCTTTCCAATCGCTTCAAGCCGTTTCGTCCAGCCTAAGAAGAAGGCTCCGAATGGCGCATCTGCTCGGCCATGTCTTCCGGAAGAGTATCTGCGAGGAAGGTGCCGTAGCCGGTCTCAATCGTGGCCAGATACTTCAACTTGTTCGGACTCCGCTGCAGCGGCAGAAACTGTATATGGAAGTGATAAGGCACGCTCATCTCACGTAAAGGCGCCTGCTTCACTGCCATCATCAAAGGCATGAGGAAACCGTAAAGGTTGTCGTACTTCTTTCGAATCATGCTGACAATCGACGCTAAGTTGTTCTTCTCAGCTTCGGTCAGCTCCGGCAACGTACGAACATGACGTTTCGCGTAGATCGAGATTTCGGCCGGAAAGCGAGCTGCGAAGGGGACAAAAGCCGCAAAATGTTCGTTTTGCGCCACCACTCTTGACTCGCCTAATTCGGCTTCAAGCAGGCTGCAGAAGAGACACTTCCCCTGACTCCCCTCCGCAAACTGTCTTGCGGACGCGAGTTCCTTTTCCACTGTCGGTGAGACAAATGGCATGGCATAGATCTGACCATGCGGATGCGGCATTGTCACTCCGACTGCCTCCCCGCAATTCTCAAACACGGCAACAAGCGCAATGTCGGAATTGGAAGCGTGATCGGAAGTACGAGACGTCCAAACATCGATGACCTTCCGCCAGTTCTCAAGTGTCAGTTGAGAGGGAGGAAGCGTGTGCTGCGGCGAATAAAGAACCACATCACAAGCCCCGCGCGGCCCGGTTTCAGCGAAAAGGCCTGGAACCTGAGGATCGAATGGATCTACGGCCGGAGAGAAAGCGGGGAAATCGTTTGGGTAGAGGAATACGTCATAAGAGTCCGGCACCTTGCCTGAGCCCGGGTCAAAAGGACACCAGTTGGCAGGCATCTGGGGGCGATTCTGCCGCGCTGTCGATACGGCAACCCACTGCTGAAGCAGTGCATGCCAGCGAAGTTTTTGCATAAGTTAAAGCCTGCGCGAAGGGAACGTAACCGTATTGCTCGCAATGCCATCCTGTGAAATGTAGAGTTCCGCCTGCCCGCTATTTAGCAACGAGGGCAAAAGCACTCGCACCTGATACACGCCAATGGAAGTGGATGGGAGACTCGCGCTTACGACTTCAGCGGACAAGCCATTCACGAGCGCATGTATCGGACTGAAACCGAGCTCGTTTCCGCTGTAAGGTATACCCGCTAGCGGCGCCTGGTCCAGAGAACCAGACATGGTATGAAGACCTGTAACCCAGATACTTACAATGTCCCCTGATGCGGCAGGCGCGTCCCAGGTAACCGGCGAACCGCCTTCGCCCTCATTAGTCACATGCAGCAAAATACCGGGCCTTGGTTCCGATCCTTCAAAGGCGAAGATGCCGGGAGCGGCCGGGCTGAACGACACCGAGGCGGGCGCACTTACCAGGACTGAGCCGTCCTCCCGTTCGGAACGCACGTAAAGACTGCCGGAGCCTGCCGCAGGCTCGGAATAGGGCAATTGCACGTGTATTTCGGTTCTGGAAACGGAGAGAAGGGAAAGCGGTAACCCGTTCAAGTAAACCTCAGCGCCGCCTAATCTGGTTGGAAGGACAGAAGGATAGTCGTCCGGTGCGGAAAGCTCGCGGTCGGCCAGACCTGTAATCTTGATCGTCACCAACGTTCCGGGGGCAAATGAGCCCGCAGTCAGGCTGCCCGAATTCAGGATGGAGTCAGGTGACAGAAACTGATCAGCTGCGCTGAACACCAACACGCGCCGGTCGCGGCCATCGCCCACGAACAGGTTCACGCCGTCAGAAGCCAGAGCATCGGGCCGCGATATAGAGCTTGCGCGGGGGAGGTCGACTGCCTCGCGTGAACTGAAGTCGGGCTGACCCAGTACGGCGTCTGCCGCCTGGTTCACTGCACTCGGAAGTGTCTTCCAAACCAATACTCGATGCAGCGCCGCGTCACCCACAAAGAGGCGAGACCCATCGACCGCAATGGAGACTGGATCGATGATGGTAGATTCATTCACCGCTTGTACGCCAGGATCACTGAGATAAAGCGTGACGTCAGGCGCAAAATTGGCGCCTGCGGATCTGACGTCATGCCAGATCAGAATCTGATGGGTGCGGGTGTCAATTGCGGCGAGCCGGTTGCCGAACATGCTCACGGTAGAAGAACCGGCGGCAACGGACTGCGAGACAGTTGCAATCGGAGAAAACCCGCAAACGGAACAGAAATCGAAACCGTGGCGTGGAACGTCCGCTTGCGCCGCCGGAATCTTCGAGAGATCGAAGACAGAGACCACGCCAGAAGGATCCGCCACATTCAGCCGGTTACTTTGAATCGTCATTGCCGAAGGCGCAATTCCGCCCTCACGAGCCGAAAACGAGGCTTGCCCCAGAACCGCGCGCGCCGCCTGGCCGGAAAAAAATTCTCCGCCATGTGCGGACGCAACGAGAAGCAGGGCCAGGCTTAGTCGAATCATCTCGCGTAGCTCCGGCTATCCTTCATGCACTTGTGTCAGTTTACTTCTTTTTACGCGAATAGGCAGCGGTCACTCTGGTCCCCAAACCTCCGCGTGCGGCAAAGTCGCCCACTACGGTGGCGCTCACCGGATCGGTGGCACTGACGACATCAGCCAAAAAACGGTTGACAACGTTTTCCTGAAAGATACCCAGATTACGATATGCAAGCATGTACATCTTCAGAGACTTTAATTCCAGGCAGCGCTTGCCTGGCACGTAGCGCAGAATCAATGTGCCGTGATCCGGTAATCCTGTCTTGGGGCACACCGAAGTGAATTCCGGCATGTCGATCTCAATCTCATATTCGCCGTATTGATTCGGCCAGGTTTCGATAGATGGGAGTTCGGCATTTACGCCGGAGCTGGCGTGTTCGTCGGTGTACTCGCTATCATTCTTTCTCTTGCTCAATTCGTTTCCAACTTCTTCGCCAATAATTCCAGAAACAGGCCTACATCAGTGACGACGCCGATGGCATGTCCCGTTCCACGATCGCTGACCTTCGTCGGCACAGCGGGATTGATGTCCACGCAAACAATTCTGACCCAGGCAGGCAGCATGTTGCCGGTTGCTATGGAATGCAGCATCGAGCTGAGACACAGGACTACACCTGCGTTTTTCAAATGCGCCGCATAAGCGTCCTGAGCCTCGTTCATGTCCGTGATCGTGTCTGGAAGAGGTCCATCATCGCGCAGGCTTCCGGCCAGCACAAATGGCACATTCGCTTTGACACACTCATACATGATCCCCGACTTCAAACGCCCCGAATGCACCGCGCCTGCAATAGATCCGGCATGGTTGACCGCGTTGATGGCTCGCATGTGATTGCGGTGCCCATGCTGTTCCAGCCTGCCATCCGCCGTCCTCACGCCAAGCGAGGTCCCGAACAACGCCGACTCCACGTCATGTACAGCCAGGGCGTTTCCCGCCAGCAGCGCATTGATCCAGCCGTTACGCAGGAGACTGGTCATCGCCCTGCATCCGCCCGTATGCACGACTACAGGCCCGGCAACTGCAATAATCTGCTTACCTTCTGCCCTTACCTGGCGCATAATAGCCGCCGTCTGCGTCACTGCAATTTCGACCTGGCGCTCGGACGAAATTTCGTTGCTCATGAAGGCGAAAGCAAGCCGGTCCCGCTCCTTGGCTTCCGGTACAACCCGGATCCCCTTCATGCCGACAACCACGGCGTCGCCGGCTTTGATGTCGCGCAGACGGCGGCAGACCGCGACTTCACCATTCACCACAATCATGGCGTCCATTCGCTGGGCTTGGGCGTCGAGCCACTGTCCGCCAATACGCACGCGAGTCTGCTGGTTCGTCGTGGAATAGAAGTCTTCCGGGGCGCAGGCATCTTTGGATGCGATCGCGAGTTCGGCGTCGCCAGAGTCCACCGCGGTGCAGCCAAGCGCCAGCAGCTGCTCCATGAGTTGCGACATCTCGGGCTCTGAGGAGGCTTCCACCCGCAGCCGGAGCGCCGATGGATCGCCATTGGTGCGCCCAATCGAAAACTGCTCCACTTCGAAGCGGCCGCCGTGTTCGACGACCGAATCGAAGATGCGCTCCATGATGTGGGAATCGATCAGGTGGCCTTGTGCTTCGACAACCTCGGAGACCGGCGACTTTGTCCGGTGATTATCCGCCGTCATACTTCAGGCGTGGGTCAGGAAGACCGGCAAACCTTCCTTGTTCGTATAGCTTGGACGATATCGCTCTACGTTATACATCGACGCTATATCTACATGGCGGGGCCCGAGCTTCGGATCAGGAATGGGCACCATCGCAAATTTGCCGTCAGTGATGGACGCCATGAGCCCGTGCTTGTTCTGGACGAGCGAATCGTACGCCATCGCTCCAAAAGTCGACGCGACCAGCGTATCCAGAAAGTCCGGCGCACCGCTGCGAAGATCGTAAGTGAGATCGCTCACCACCGTCTCGTCGCCTGTGGCGACTTTTATGGCATCACTAAAGTCCTCTGCCACGCTGAACTTCTTGCGGTGTCCAAAAGCGTCCGGATTGCCGTATTCGCGGATCTGGTATCCCTCCCAAACCGCGCCTTCCGACATGATCAGAAGCGCGTAGTTACTCGGATTCTTGCTCTTGTCGGTGATGATCAAGTCGATCATCTTTTCAAGATTGAATTTGTATTCCGGAATCGCACAACGGATCGAAGTCACATACGCCGTGTAGAGCGATGTGTAGCCCGCGTCCCGCCCGAAGACACGAAAAATACCGACGCGTTCATGCGAACCCACCGTTGTGCGCTGCCGGTCGATGGCGTCTTTTGCGCGAGAGATAGCGGTCGAAAAACCGATGCAATATTCCGTGTGTTGAACGTCGTTGTCCATGGTCTTGGGAACGCCCAATACCTTGAAGCCCAGCCGGTCCAGGGTTGCCGCATAGCTGAGCGTGTCGTCACCGCCAATCGCCACCAGGTACTCGATTTCCAGCTTCTCGAGGTTCGCGAGCACCCGCTTGCTCATGTCGTAAGTCGTGCTCGTAGCGCCATCTTTGGTGGTCTGCGCGGTCGGGAAATTTTCACCCTTCAGGAAATCGGGAACCTTCTTCATCTTCGAAGGATTGGTACGGCTGGTGTGCAGAAATGTCCCGCCCATCCGGTCCACCGTACGTGTGTTTTCCCGGTTGAGTGGCAGCACATAGCGCTTCACGCTTTCCGGATCGTCAAAGTTGAGATGAGTGAGTCCTTCCCACCCGCGACGAATGCCGGTAATCTCATGACCATCAGAGGTGCCGCGATAGACAACGTTCTTAATGACGGCATTCAGACCAGGGACATCGCCGCCCCCTGTTAAGATGCCGATTTTCTTCCCAGACATAGCTCTCCTGTATTCCGACCGCGCTTCGACAGAACGCTCTCATTGTAACTTTGAGCCGCGTCCGCAGGTGTTTCAGAAATGTGAATCATTTGACCGGCGAAAGCTAAACCCACCAAGCCGCCGCGGGGGCGTCGCGAATGATGATTTCGTTCAGGAACTCCGCCGCCTTGGTCAGTCCCTCATCGGGTGACATCAGCGAATCCTCATGCTCGATAGATAGAACATAGTCGTATCCATACATGCGCAAAGTCGAAACGAACTCCTTCCACCAGCCGTAAGGATGCCCATAGCCGCAGGACCGGAAGATCCAGGCGCGGTTCTTTTCGTCCGTGTACTTCTTGGTATCCAGCACACCAGTCTTCGGCAGATTGTAATCGTAAATCTGAGTATCTTTGGCATGCACATGGAAAATCGCATCCCCAAGAACACGAACAGCCTTGATTGGATCGATGCTCTGCCAGAACATGTGGCTTGGATCGTAGTTGCAACCGACGCTATCTCCAGCCGCGGCGCGTAACTTCAGCATCGTCTCCGGGCTATACACAACAAAGCCGGGATGCATTTCGATGGCGATCTTCACACCATGATCTTTCGCAAACTTCCCGTGTTCAATCCAATAGGGGATGACTTTCTTTTCCCACTGCCAGTCGAGCATGTCCAAATACTCCGGCGGCCATGGACATGTCACCCAGTTTGGATACTTTGCGGTGTCGCTGTCTCCAGGACATCCGGAGAAATCAACCACCACGGGAACACCCAATTTAGCGGCCAGTTCAACGGTCCGCTTGCTGATCTCAGCAAAGCCCTGCGCGACCGCTTTATCAGGATGAAGAGCATTGCCGTGACAGCTCAGCGCGCTGATCGTAACGCCCTGATCCTCCAGCTTGTTCTTGAATTCCCTGAGTTCCTTCTCGTTCTCCAGCATCGAGAGCTTACAGTGAGGGTCACCGGGATAATTTCCCGTGCCTAGCTCCACTGTCGTGATGCTGAGGCTCTTCAGTTTTTCAATTACTTTGTCCAGCGGAAACTGCGTCAATAAAGGGGTAAAACAACCGACTCTCATCAGCCGCAAGCGTATCACAGGGAGAGGCGTTTCCGCCCTCAATGCGGACGTTTTGCGAGCCAGTATTTGAACGCCATCCAGAGCACAGCGATAACAAACCCGGCGGCCGCTTTGTACTCCTGATTGCGCAGGTAGATGGCTGCGGAGAAGTCCTGTTCCCTGCCCTCTAATTTGTGAAACGGAAGAAAGCGATTAACCTTCGAAGCATAGGCGCCAAATTCGGGAAACAATTTGCGCAGATGCTGCTCTTCCAGTTCAATAACCGGCAGATAGACGAAGAGAAACACCGCCGCGAAGATGAGGCCCAGAGTGACGCTCCGGCATGCGATGACAACTCCCGCGGCCACCAGCAGAGTGCCCGCGTACAGAGGATTCCGCATATAGGCGTACGGGCCAGAGGTAGCAAGCTGTTCGTTCTTCGCAAGATGTCCGGCCGCCCAGGCACGTATTGCCAAACCAAAAAACGATAGCGGTATTCCGACCGCCATGCTGTTCAGAGTCGGGTGAGGAAACCACGCGAAGGTAAAAAGCAGAATGAATCCTGACGCCACACGCAGGCGTTGCACCCGATCCGCATAACGTTTGGGAAACAGATAGCGCGGCGGACTCTCCACCGTGTTCATGCCTTCGTTTTTTCAGATGCTGAAGATACTTCGAGGGTTTGCAGCACGCTGGACAATACGGTTCTTACCTCGATGGCACGCATGCTCTCTTGAATCTGTTTGTGCCGATCGTACGTAGTCAGCGCGCGAGGCGTGCGCAGCACCTGCATGCTTCCTCCATAAGGGCCCGTGGCGTCCGGATCAGTGGGGCCAAAGATCGCAACGCCCTTCTTGCCTAGCGCTGCCGCAATGTGTAACGGCCCGCTATCCACACCGATGACAGCTGACGCCTGCCGTGTCGCGTGGATCAAACCTGCGATGGACGAGACGTGTACACGCACGTTCGGCAAACCCTGCAGAGAAGAAGCCAATTCGGCGGAGACGTTCATTACCAACGGGACACCTTCTTTTCCAAGCAGGGCCGCCAGTTCCGCATAACTTGCAAGCGGCCACTGTTTTCCAGCCCAGCCGGCAAAAGGGCTTGCCAGAACGAATGGCGTAGGGGGAAGATCGCCCTCTGCGCGTCCCGGGGGGAGCCAAGCCTGATCCGTAATCACTGAAGCGCCGGCCGCGCGCACCAGTTGCAAATTCCGCTGGATACGATGCGGACCGCTGACATGTACCGCGTGAGTATAGAAGCGCGCGGCGAAGGGTTCCCGGGCGACGGATTTATCGAATCCCCACAAGACGCCCGGACGCGAGAGCCGCCCGATCACCGCCGATTGAAGCAGGCCCTGGAAGTCCACAGCAAAACGCGGCCTCTCCTTGCGGAGACTGTTTCCAAAAGAGAGGGCGGACTCGCGATCCTGTACTGTGAGCAGCCTGTCCACATGCGGATTACCTTCCAGG
>CBAAAA010000212.1:0-7563 GCA_964658695.1 uncultured Solirubrobacteraceae bacterium
AGCCGCCTTATTACCAGGAGATGTATGAGACTGCCCGGCAGAAGGAAGACGCGGAGGGTTTGATCGAGCGGCCGCGCTGGCAGTTAGCTCTGCTGCGTGACTCTGAGAAAGAATATGCCATCAACACCGGGGAGAGCATGGCTTCCTGGCAGCGCCGTACGCTGGCAAAGTTTACGCGCAACCTGGCTATGCTCGACGGTCATTTAATACCGGGGCTGTATGACCTGACACTCGGCGCCCGATCGATCGTGGACGATAATTTTGCTTATGAAGTCTGGCAGATGGCGAACCGTTTCAGTGAGCAGCAGACGGAGGATCCGCCGCTGGAAACGTTGAATCTGTCGGGGGAAGAGGTCTGGTTACATACCCGCAAGATTCGCATACGACGCCGCTTACCGCGGATGAAACAGATGCTGCGGCCGAGCGGCCTGAAGCAGCGCAAACGGGAGAAGAAAGAAGGCGAGTGGGCGCGCGAGACCACGGGAAATTCTATCTGCTCATATCCGCCGGAAGACCTGGTAATTGAGAACTACGGCCGCTTCTTGAAGAAGTATGCCAAGAGCGTGGTTTCGGAGGAGCGCTCGCGGGTGGAGCCGTTCACGACTTCAACTCTGGACGGGATTGACCTTCGAGAGACGATCCGGAACTGGCACGAAGGGCGGCTTTTCGTGCGGGAGAACGGCAAGTTTTCGGGTGACATCGGCGCGGTAGTGATTATCTTCGATGAAGACCGGGCCAACCGGTACCGCTACGAGACGACCTGGCTCGGGGAGCACCAGAACGAGTCGGACATGGCGTTCTACTCGACCCATCCGTTTGAGCACATCGTGGGACCGGGGATCGGTCGCGCCGAGTACGGCGGCCTGCTGATGACTCTGCCGCCGCGGCGCATGTACGACGTCTGGAATGACCGCGACTACGATCTCGCGGAGACCAAGGCGGAACGGCTGCTGATGGCGGCGCTCGATTATTCAGTCGAACGGCACGTTCTTTACATTGCGGGTAAGCCGCCGCGCAGCATGTTCCGGCAGATGGCGGCCCGGTTCAATCGCAAGATCGTGTATATCCCGCTCGGGCAGCTTTCTCCCGCCAAGCTGAAGAGGATTCGCGTGGTTCACGTGCTGGACAGCTATGCGCGGCGCGACCAGGCAAAAGAGTACATTTGGTAGGGCAACAGACCGTTTATTGGAAATGGAACGGGTATTCAGGAAAAGGCAGTAAGAGTTTGTGATCGAATGAGTAATCAAAGCATGTCGCATCTCCCTTTTCGGAATTTTGTGCACCTCTCACAGGCGGAGGCCTATGACCTGATGCACAGAATGCTGTCGGGCGAGATGACAACGGAAGAGATCGCGGACGTTCTCGGCTTCCTGCAACGGAAGGGCGAGACCATTTCCGAACTGGTGGGATTTGCGACGGCGATCCGCGACGTGGGCCACGTGATTCCGATAGATCAGTCGGAAGAACCGTTGCTCGACACCTGCGGTACGGGCGGGGATGGCACGAATACGTTCAACATCTCGACTGCGACCGCGTTTGTGGTGGCGGGCGCGGGCGTACGAGTCGCAAAGCACGGCAACCGGAAGATCTCGAGCAACTGCGGGAGCGCGGACGTACTGGAGGCCTTGGGCGTTGCGGTAGACATCTCGGCGGAGCAGGTGTGTGAGTGCATTCAGAAGACGGGGATCGGGTTTCTCTATGCGCCGCTGCTGCATCCGGCCGTCCGGTACTCGCAGGAAGCGCGCCTGCTGTTGAAGGGGCGAACAGCGTTCAATATGCTGGGGCCTTTGACAAATCCGGTGCGTGCGCGCGTGCAGTTGATCGGGGCATTTTCAGTACGCGCCGCGGAGATGCTGGCGCATGCGTCGGTCAGGCTGGGAATTGAGCGGGCGTTTGTCGTGCATGGCGCCGATGGGCTGGATGAGATTACGACTACCGGCCGAACTACTGTGTTCCAGGTAGAAGAAGGCCGGGTGCAAAAGGGCTTGTGGTCGCCGGTGGATTTTGGCGCCCCGCAGAGCTCGCTCGAAGACCTGCAGGGTGGTGACCCGGAGACGAACGCGGCGATCATTCGCGGCATCTTTAACGGAGAGCCTGGCCCGCGGCGAGACATTGTGGTGGCAAACGCGGCAGCGGCTCTGTTGCTGGTAAGACGTGCGGGAGATCTTAAGACGGCCGTTGCTTTGGCGGGCGAATCCATTGACAGCGGATCCGCCGGAAGCAAGTTGAAGCAGCTGGCGGCGTTTGCGAGTCAGTTCAAGCATGAAGTCGTTTGAGATCGCTGAATTTGGTATCGAGAATCTGAAAATCGTCGAGCGGGACAGACCACAGCCGGGTCCGTTTGAGGTGCTCGTGAAGATGACGGCCGCTTCACTGAATTATCGGGATTTGATGGTTGTGAAGGGCCAATATAACCCGAAGCTGAAGCGCCCCATGGCGCCGCTTTCCGATGGCGCTGGAGTTGTGGAAGAAGTCGGATCCGGTGTGACGCGCGTCCAGAAGGGCGACCGGGTGGCGATGGCGTTCATGCAGAGCTGGGTGGACGGGCCGATCACGCAGGAAAAAGGTAAGTCCGCGTTGGGCGGCGCGATCGACGGAGTGCTGCGCGAATACGCGGTCTTCCATGAGGCGGGGTTGGTACATGTTCCGGAGAACCTGACGGATGTTGAAGCAGCGGCGTTGCCATGTGCAGCGGTGACGGCCTGGCATGCCTTATTTGAAGACTTACCAATGGCGCCGGGAGAGTCGGTGCTGCTGCAGGGGACCGGTGGTGTTTCGACCTTCGCCCTTCAATTTGCGCACGCTGCCGGGTTGCGGACCATTGTGACGTCGAGCAGCGATGAGAAGCTGGCGCGAGCCAAAGAGCTTGGCGCCGACGAAACGATCAATTACAAGAAGACGCCCGAGTGGGAAAAAGAGGCTCGCAAGCTGACGGGTGGTGTGGGCGTGGATCACGTGATTGAAGTAGGCGGAAGCGATACGCTGCCGCGTTCTCTGGCGGCGGTCAAGACACATGGGATCATCAGCATGATTGGCATCCTCAGCGGAAGTCAAGCGTGTGTAAGTCCAGGCCCGATTCTGATGAACAGCCTTCGAGTGCAGGGCATTTATGTCGGCTCGCGCGCGATGTTTGAGCGGATGGACCGGGCGATTGCTTTTCACAAGATCAAACCGGTGATCGATAAGGTTTTTCCGTGGACGGAGTACAAGGAAGCGCTGCAGTACATGGAAGGGCAGTCGCACTTCGGCAAGATTTGTCTTACGTTTGAGTGAGGGTTTTTACCGTCCATACGCAGGTGACGGTTCTAAAGCGGGCAAAGGTCGGGGCAGAACGGCAAAAACCTGCGTCTTCTGTATGAAAGCGCAACTCAGGGTTGGTTTCTGAGGCGGCGGATCTCGTCCCGAGCGTCCGCCAAATCGTACTCCGTCTCCCGAAACAGTGATTTCGATGCACGGTTGCGGCTGATCCGCGGAAGGGTGAGCTGAGGCTTCGGACCAAACGCCGCCACAATCAATCCATCTCCCGAGTACGACTCTGAGACGGTGTGCTCGTCTATAATCGACGCGCCGTGCGCCCTCAACCAATTGAGGGATTGCTGATGGGTGAGAGGGTCGCCGCTAATTGAGTGGTGATGAGTCGATAGGAATAACCAGTCCAAGCGACCTCGCTCAATGGTTTCCACCAAGCCCTCGAGCATTGTCAGTTCCGCACCTTGAATGTCGGCATGCAGCAAATGGATCCGCTCTAAACCCAGCTCTCGTACTAAACCATCGACACTCACCGTTCTCACATGCTGCACTGTTCCGTCAGACTCGCGCCGAAAATCCACCGATTTGTCATGAATCCCCAGGGCGGCGTGCTGGAACTCGCCACGGAATCCATTCAGCTCAAAATTCTTCAGGCCAATCTGCAAGTTGTTTGAATCCGGCTCTACCAGAATATTCCGTGCATTCTGGTGGGCAGACCTAAACCATAGCGAGTAGTAGCTCCAGAACGAGCCGAGCTCGACCATTACCGGTGCAACTGAGGTGATCAGAGGCAGCACGGCGTGAAAGAGCAGTTCCTCCTGCGGCTCGTGGTGCCCTCTCAGCCGGCGTATGACCTCACTCATCCAGGCGCCATGATAGGCTCCGGCCAGCACGCGCAAGCCGTTATGCATAATCTGACAGGAAATGCCGTCAACGTTTGGAAGTATGAGGCCTGCTTGAGGCGCCTTGGGGATGACCTCGGCATCGGTGCAAGAGACCGTCATCTCCATCCGCTCCCAGCCGGGCGGTCGTTCGACTGAAGGTGTGACCGTCAACGGCGAGTTCGCTTCTTTCCTGCCGGGGTGAAATGCTTCAGCGGTGACCCGGTCCTTCGGGTGTCCGGCCGGGAAGAGAGACCGATCGGCGAGTCGCAGCATGTGCTCGGCGAGTGTTGGTTTGCCGTAAACGCTTGCGGCAATCAGCGCCTGCACCCTCTGGACTTCGGCGTCATCCGTTTTGCTAAAGAATACGGCGTCCGCCCAGATCAGCCGATCTTGTGTCGTGCGACCGGACGGGGTCAGATAATGATTGCGACCGGACACCAGCAGGTCGATCAGCGTAAAGCCGTTCGCCATCAAGTGCTCCTGTATGGCGGGAAACAGCGCTTGACCAACGTACATGGGACTGAACGAAACCTCACAGTGCACAACGGCCGTACGGGCCAGAGTTTGTTGCGCGCCCTTCAGAACCATCAATTCGGCGCCTTGCACGTCGAGCTTCAGGAAATCGACTGGCAACTTGGGCAAGACGTCATCCAGGCGGTGTGTGGTGATCTGCTTTGTGCGGACCGTGCGCAACTCATTCAGGTGGTTGAACGCCGCATTATCAGCTTCATTAAGCGGAAACAGTGAGGATGTCGCGTCGTCGTTGTTGATGAAGAGTGTGTACGTTCCTCCATCGCCTATCGCATAAGGCAGCAAGGTCAGGCCGGGTAGCGGTTCGGTTTCGGCGCGTTCGCGCAGCCTCTCATCGAGAGGATCAAAGCCGATGATTTCGACTGCAGCGATTTTGAGCAATGATGCATAAGGATGTGACTGCGCGCCGAGGGACTGCGCACCCACATCGACAATCCGCAAGGGTCGGCCAATTAACGCGAGCGCCTGGTCGATTTCCCGGGTACAGTCGGGTGTAACCCGAGACAGCTGGCGGGCTGCGTACTCCGGAGATTCTGTGACGGCTTTCAGAACGATACTCGGTTTGCTCGTTGAACGTATGATTTCCGCCCCATTGGCGAGAGCAGATGGTTCTGGCGGACGGCCAAGCAAGACACCGTAGAGGACCTCAACGAACTCTTCAGGCGTTATCAGGGATTTGCTTGGCATGGGCAGAGACAGGATACTATTTGCCGCAGTCCAGTGTCATGGCGTGTTCGCATTGGAACTCGAGGAGATCGGCTGTCGCCGTACGCCCCGAGTTCAAGGGCGGGATTGGCGCCACCTAAGCTCTGATTCTGAAGCGGAACTGCATTTCTTCGCCGAACCACTGCAGGTAGTTGGTGCCCCAGCCGTTGTTGAAGAGGCTGAAGTGCAGGCCGTCGGTGAGGTCGGGTTGGTCCATCGAGAAGTGGATCGGGCTTTGGATTCCGAGTGCGACCAGGGGTGCGTCCAGCGTTTCGATTTCGAAGCGGTGCTCTCCCTCCGTGTAAGTGAGTCCGCTCGAGAGTGCGTGGAGGTGGCGATTGCCGCGTTTCACAACGTCGAGGGGAGAAACCGCTTGTTCGACTTTTGTGAGGGTCCAGTCTTCGTTGCGAGTGGCGTTCGGTTTGAAGCTGAGCCAGAGAGCTTCGGGAAGGCGTGTAGCTGGTTTGTCGAACCAACTCAGGCTCAAGTGGACGGACTGCTGATCGTCTGGGAGGGTGATCTCCAGATATACGTCTTGCGGACAGCCGGAGTTGGCGCCGGCTTTGATTTGCAGATGCTGTACGACGTGGTGGTCATCGAAGGAGGAATCTACAAGCTGCGGAGACCAGATTTTGCTTTGCGCGCCGAATTTTCCGATATTGGGCTTGCCGAAGTCTTTGGGCGCCCAGTCGGTGTGTACGGTGATGTAGCTGGCGAGGAACTGGTCGTAGTCCTCCTTCGACAGCGTTTGATAAGTGAACAGCGCGAGAGGGTGTTCAGGTGAGGCCCAATCCCGCTGGGTGTGCTTGTTGCGGAGGCGAGTGATGGCGCCGGTTTGGGGATCAAAGGCGATGTCAAGATGCGCGTTGCTCAACGAGCGACTGGACGAAGAGTTCATCGCTGCGGGGCGAACAGGTTGGAGGGCTTCGAGGCGTGACTTTGTTTCGGCTCTCAGCGGCGCTGGAAGAGTTTCGATTGCGGCTTTCAAGTCATCCCGCTTCTCGGCCCAGCTATGCGTGATGACTTTGTATTTGGGCGTGTCGAGCATCTGGGCGAGCGCTGCGGGGGTGTAGTGATCGAAGTCGAGCCAGGTTTTGGTGTCGGCTCCCCAGGTATGCTCTGCGCCCAGGGCAAAGCGGCGGAGGAAGGCGAGATCGGCGTCATCCCCGACGGTCCATTTGCCGGCTGCGATCCATTCCCGGCGCAGGCGCAGGATCTCGCGAAACCAGGAGACTTTGAGCGGGTCGCTGGCGATGCCGTGGATCCAGGTGTCTCCGAGTTCGCTGGTGATGACGGGCAGGTTTGGGGCGAGGGGATGAACAGCGTTGGCGATATCGGTCAGGTTGGCGGCTTTGACAGTGGCGTTTGGGAAACGGCGCCGCAGATCGGTGTATAGGGCGTGGATCTCGGAAGGCGTGTGCGGGCCGCTGTTGTCGTCGCGCACGTTGATGGAGATCGCGAGCGAAGAGCCGGGAACGACGACCACTCCGCCATAGTCGGCACGATGGTACATCATAGTCAGGCTTTGCCCGGCTGGATCTTTCCAGGTGAAGAGATCGGGCACATCGGGAGCCGTGCTGGCAGAGTTGACGCCGATATCGAGGAAGGTGACGCCGTGACGGGCAAGCGGGGCGATGAGACCCCGCGAGTGTCCGGGAACGTCGGTCATTTTGGCGCCGGTTGTGGTGCGGCCGAAGCGGCGGTCGAGAGCGCGGGAGAAACCGAGGCAGCCCTCGATGGAGGCGGCATCGAGGAATTCAGTTTGCCAGGTGAAGGGCAGACCGTGCCAGGAGATGTCGCCACGATTGAGGGCGTCTTCCATGCGTTTGCGAGCGGGGCCGGAGGTCCGTTCCAGGAATTCATAGACGAGCCATGATCCGGTGGTCCATATGTAAGGGTCGGCTCCTGCAGCGCGTTGGGAAGAGGCGAGCTCGATGGCCTGCGGGAAGTAGACTTCGATGTATTTGTTGACAACGTTCTTCTGAGTGTCGATGAATCCGGCGTCGAAGTGGCATTTGAACATGGCAAGCACCTGACGGATGGTGTGGTCGGGTTGGATAACGGGCGGATCGGGGAGGGCAAGGGCTGCGGTGGATGCGGCGAGGGTGGAGACGAAGTGGCGACGGGTGGTTTTGGTGAAGCTCATTCTGCTAAGGGTCATTCTCCTAAACGCGGTGTAGCCAGTGACACCGTG
>CBAAAA010000212.1:7573-7930 GCA_964658695.1 uncultured Solirubrobacteraceae bacterium
CCATATTAAGCGATCAAGGCAACGCCAGCTCAAGAAGAAGACCAAAGTCGCGACGTAAGACCGGCGCATGAATCGGGGAGGCAAGGCTGCCTCCTCCAAGCCGCGAGAGCGTTTTCGTTCCCGGACAGCCGCTTGCCACGAGAAAGCTCAATCGCGCCCGCCGAGCCTGTTCAGCCAGACGCTGAGCAGGAGTCAAGCCTTGTCCCGAACGGGTCTTCCATTAGTAGTGCTACTTAGTAGCGGAGACTTCAGGCGAATCGGCCCGGCTAAAGAGAGCTCTCAAATCCTGTGTAAGTCGAGCCATGGCGCGCTCAAAGTTTGTATCCCGATTCTTCTGCAATTCGGCGGGATCCGCGT
>CBAAAA010000213.1:0-7923 GCA_964658695.1 uncultured Solirubrobacteraceae bacterium
ACCAGCATCGCGTAACAGAGAGCTCCATGAAAGACGTCGCCGGCACCGGTGGTGTCTATGGTGTGAACTTCAAAGGCCGGTGAGTAGTCCCAGACGCCATTTTGCAGTGACAAAGCCCCATGTTGCCCGAGGGTCATGCTCGCGACCCGGAATCCATACTCGGCCTGCAAAATGCCAAGCGCTTTAAACGGATCCTCTTCTCCGGTCCACTTTTTCGGCCAAGTGGAACTCGCTACCAGGATGTCAACCTGCCGCAAGACACATTCAAAATCGGGGTAGACAGTGTCCACGTCCAGCGAAACCGGGATACCGTGGCGGCGGGCAATCGAAGCGGCATAAGCGGCAGCGCCGGTGTCAAAGCCATCGATGTGGAGCATTCGAGCGGCCGCAATCTGCTTGACATCGATATCGGATTTTTCCAGCCGTAGGGCGTCAACTCGCTGCCAAAGGACTGTTCGCTCGCCGGTTCGGGTGTCGATTATGATGAACCCGGTTTGGTTTGGAGCTCCATGGCGTACCAAGACTCCGGAGGTATCGACCCCGGTACCTTCCAGGCTTTCTCGTTGGATCTGCCCACGCAGGTCGTCGCCGATGGTTCCAACATATTGTGTTCGCAGGCCGAGCTTCGCGCAGGTCACAACAGCGGTAGCCACTTGCCCACCCGGGCTCATCAGTTCCAGCTTTAGAGGGACTTTGCCCGCATAGGGCGGGAACTCGTCCACAATCAGCAGAGTGTCTGTTGCGTTAAGGCCGATGCCCAACAGGTCCGTGGCGCCGGAACTCATAGACTCCGTTCCGAGACGCCGGGCAGCTTACTTCCTTGGAATGGACCGAGGTACTTCGTATAAATAGATGGTGTGAGTTGCCCCGTGAAGCCCATCGCTTGCCGAGGTATCGATTGGCTTCCAGCCTGGGATCGGATAGTCATAGGAAACAACGCGAGTGTTAGGCCGCAAATATTTTTCGAGGTTCGGCCGCAAGCTCTCGTTCGCAGCAGTTGCCAAATACAGGGTAACAACATCAGCGTCGCTGAGATCCGTCTGCATGAAATTTCCGTGAACAACGCGAACCTGGCTCTGCAATCCGGCCTTCTTCACGTTCTCCGACGCACGCCTTACCAGACTGCTTGAGATTTCCACGCCGACGGCTTTCACTTTGAACCGGCTGGCGGCCGCAATCAAAATTCGTCCGTCGCCGCAGCCCAGATCGTAAAGTGTCTCGCCATTCTTGAGGTTCGCCATCTGCAGCATTTTGTCCACTGCGTGCTCCGGCGAATTTACATAGGGCGCGAGGTTGTTCTTGTAGTCATCGAGCGTGGAATTCTGTGCGAATCCAGCAACCGCAAACGACACCACAAAAAGCCCGACCAAGCCGAAGCGGAGCGACCTTCGTTTCATCCCGCAATCTCCCTGATTGGTATTAGTCTATACCGAACCAAACAGGATTCACCACTGAAAAAACTCAGCGCTTGAGATATCTGACACGAGGTTAATGAAAAGCCTGGGTAGTGTTGAGTCTTGCTCCGCCGCCCAGCGCCGAGGCAGTGGCAGTGGCAGTGCTGTCGCGCTTCCAGCTTAGGATCCGATCGACCACTTCGGTGGTGGAATACCACAAATCTTTGGGTCGGGAGATCGTAAACTCTGTCCCTTTGAAGACCCGGATGGCGTGGCTGATGGAGTCCTTCCAGGGAACGGCCTGCGGATTCAGATTGTAATTGAGATAAAAAACCGGACACTCAACGTTTCCGATGCGCCGCAGATCTTCTTGGGGTACATCGGCGTCCAGCATCGCCTTGGGGCCGGCGAAAATCACCGCATCGGGATGCGGCGACGTTTTCATTTCAGTCTGAATCAACTGCTCCAGGAACGCGGTAGTGCGGTTCTTATCTGCCAGACTGCCGACGTTGACCGTTCCTAATTTCATGGCGTCCAGCGCCTTACCGATCGCTGGAAAGTCAATTTGTTCCCCCGAGTCCTGGCGGTAGACAACCTGCGCCTCGTCCATATTGAAGGCGACCAGCGAGATTCGTCCGACGTGCGGATCCCGCTGGATATTTTTCAGGATGGTAACCAGGGCGTCTACGTCGCTGCGCTTCAAGGAAGCCGCGCCCTTCAGCTGGGGCGCGAAATTCACCAGTACTTTGACATTCAAACCCTGAGCGCCGGGCTTACCCGCCAATCCCGAAGTCTCATTAAAGAAAGCCGTCATGGACGACTCAGACACATTGTTGGGCTTGAGGAACAGCGGAATGGGCTTTTCTTTGGGGCTCAACTCCGCGTTAACGTCCCAACCGGAAGAGCAGATCCGTTCGCTGCGATCTCGCATCAGCCAGTCCACGTGATAGCGCCCTTCCCCAACGTCCACCGCGCCCTGCAGCAACGCATCCCCTTTGGCTGCGTCGTCCAGGTCCGGCACGTGGAAGTGCTGGACGAAGTAGCTTGAGCGGGCCCGGTCTCCCTCGGGGTAAACACGAAACAGAACAGTCAGAAGATCGTTCCCGGAGAGCTCCTTCAAGGGGACGTTGACGTCATATCCACTATGAAAGCGAAGATCGAAGCCCAATTCCGGCTTGCGCTCCGTCACTGTGCAAGGGATGTCTTTGCGCTCGCCCTCCTCTTCCAGAATGGCCTGATCCGAAGGCATCAGATTCAGCGCCTCCCCGGGTTCCGCCGGGCGTATCGCATTCTGCGCCTGGCAGCGTGGCAGGTTCATTAGCGTAATCAAAAAAGGCAGGCTGAGCAGCAGATGCTTCGGAAAGCGAGCCAAGGCGGGCCCACGACCTACAGGCGAACACGATCCAGTTAACCGCGATGCCATAATCCCCCAACACTGACAATTTTGTATACGAAGGACGCCCACCAGACAGATTCCCCAATTATGATTCAATCCGAACGACGGCGCTGTTCAGAAATCAAGACTCAGATTGAATTCTTAATATTTCTTGGTTCTATGTGTACTGTATAGATACCCAGGTTATAGAAAGTTCGCGAGGAGAGTTGTAAAACTTTTGTCCTCTCAAGCTGTGTTAAGTTCGAGAGGTTATGGCTTCCAGAAGCGTGAATAAGGTTCTTTTGATTGGGAATTTAGGGCGTGACGCCGAGACCAAATATACGCCGTCGGGCGCACCCGTGACGCGTTTCGCAGTAGCGACCACTCGCAGCTGGAAGGATCAGCAGAGCAACGAGTGGAAAGAAGAGACGAACTGGACCAACGTGGTGCTATGGCGTCAGGAGAACCTCGCCAACTATCTCACCAAGGGAAAGCAGATCTATGTAGAAGGACGGCTCCAGACGAGGAGCTATGACGATAAGGACGGGAAGAAGGTCTATTCTACTGAGGTGGTCGCCGACGAGGTGATCTTGCTGGGCGGGCGCGGCGATAGCCCGTCATCTGGGTTTGAAGGGGGAACAGCTTCGAAGGGAGCTACTCGTCCGCAGAGTTCAGCGCGTCCCGCGAGCGGACCGCCGGCGGCCTCTGAAGAGGATCCATTCGGGGGAATGGGCGTCACCGATGATGACGTCCCATTCTAGAGTGCGCTTGTCTCAGGTGTTTTTACCGGACGAAGCCAATTTAGCCTTCGCCTGATCCTTCTCTGCGATATCTTCCTCGACCGTTTCCAGGTCTCCCTCTGCCTGCGAGGGGACCGGGCGCTCTTCGGCGGCTAAGTTGGCGTCTCGCAGATTCGGGTCGTTTGCGATTGGTTTGCTGGCTTCGTTTTCACTCATATCTCATTTTCACTCCTTTAGTTCTCCACAGAAAACCGGAAGATGGTCGAGGCACGAAACTCCTGCCCGGGAGAAAGCTCTGTTGACGGAAATCCTTTTTGGTTGGGAGTATCTGGAAAGTGCTGGGTCTCGAGACAGAAACCAGTGCGGAAGCCGTAGACCACACCACCTTTGCCCTTGACAGTGCCGTCCAGGTGATTGCCGGTATAAAACTGCACGCCCGGCTGGGTAGTGAGGACTTCCAGGACTCGTCCGGATTTCGGCTCCACGGCTCTTGCGGCCAGTTCAAGACCACTGCCACTCCGGTTCAGTACGAAGTTGTGGTCGTAGCCGATTCCAAGTTTCAGCTGCTCATTCTTCTCGTCGATGCGCTCGCCCACCCGAAGCGGGCTGCGGAAGTCGAAGGGAGTGCCTTCGACGCTCTGCAACTCACCGGTCGGAATCAGATTGTGGTCGACCGGTGTGAAACGGCCGGCATTGATGGTCACCACATGATCCAGGACGGCGCCGGTTCCCTGCCCCGCCAGATCGAAATAGGAGTGGTTGGTGAGATTCAAGACGGTCTTGCGGTCAACGGAGGCGAGATAGTCGATGTGCAGTTCGCTCCCTTCCCTTAACTGATAGGTGACGCGGACGTCGAGGTTTCCGGGATATCCATCCTCGCCATCCACACTCAGGTAACGCAACAGCAGTGCCGGACCGCCATCGACAGAGATCTCAGAAGGCTCCCAAACCACCTTATCGAAGCCTTTCGTTCCCCCGTGCAAGGAGTTAGACCCATTGTTTGCGGCCAGCCGGATCACCTGCCCATCCAGAGTGAATTGGGCGTTGGCGATGCGGTTTGCAAAACGGCCGACCAGGGCCCCGAAGTAGGGATTCTTGGCCAGGTATCCGTCAAGATTGTCGAAGCCCAGTGCGACATCGGCCAGCTCACCCCTCCGGTCCGGGACCAATACGCTGACAATCCGTCCTCCGAAGTTGGTGATGGAAATTTCCACGCCCCTGGCGTCAGTAAAGGTATAGAGATGAATCGGCTCGCCGGAAGGCAGGCTTCCGAACGGGCGCTTTGTTAGATTGCTCATGGGTGAAGTAGAATCAAGTGCGCTGCAGCGGCCACGCGACTTTTTCGCCTTTCCGAAGGGCCAGGTTGCCGATGTGTCCGGCACGCGCCGCGGCGACTCCGGCTTCTACCGGAGCGTTCGGCTGCTTGCGGGACCGGACACAATCGAAGAAGTTCTTCATGTGCGTGATGGTGCCATCTTCTATGCTGCGCTCGCTCAACACGGGATTCTGGATGCGAGGTCCTTCGCGATGGATGCTGAATCCTTCGCGTGTCAACTTCAGGGTTCCGGTCGCGCCGCGGAATTCCAGGCCGCCATCATCGATGGAAGAAACCATGGTGCCCTCATAGCCGACCTCGAAGCCGGTATATCGGAGCGAGGACTGAATGGTGTCGGGACACTGCCACTGATCGAAGAAGTAAGTGTCGCCCATGCTCTGCACGAGTTGTGGAGCATCGTTCTTCATGGCCCAGTGAACGACGTCGATCCAGTGAGAGAACAGGTCGGTCATGGCGCCACCGCCAAAATCCCAGAACCAGCGCCAGCGGCGGTACTTCTCTTCGGTGAAGGGCTGATCGGGAGCGGTTCCGAGCCAGCGTTTCCAATCCAATAGGCCAGTATCGATCGGTTTGGCGGCTTCGCGGACCTGATAATTCTGATACCAATAAGTCCTTACCTGCGTGATGCGCCCGATGTTGCCGCCCTGAATCAGTTCCACGGCACTTTGAAAGTGGACCCAACTGCGCTGCTGGGTTCCGCACTGTAAAATTTTGTTTGAACTTCTGACGGCCTTGATCAGCGCATCACCTTGTTCGATGCTGTGTGTGACCGGCTTCTCAAGATAGACGTCCTTACCGGCGGCAATCGCGTCCGACGCCATTTGAACGTGCCAATGATCGGGGGCGGCGATGATGACGGCATCGATGTCGGGCTTGGCAAGCAGTTCCTTGTAATCCAGGTGGGTGCTGGCGGTCTCATTGGTTCGGGCGCGGATCTCATCGCGTCTCGGCTCGTAGACATCGCATCCGGCAACCAGCGCTGCTCCACCGGCCTGATCGGCGGCGCCTAACAGTGCGTGCATCCGTCCACCGCAGCCGATGGCGCCGATGCGAATCGTCTCGTTGGCGGCAGAGGCACGGCTGGCGGCTGCTGCCGTTAACCCGCTGGCTACAAGGAATTGTCTTCGGTTGGCTTTCATGATGCGTTGAGTTTATCCGCCCAGACAAGATTCTATATGCAACAGGGTTTGGACTTTCTGATTGCATCCATAAAAACAATCCATAGCAAAGTACGAGCGTGCGCTTGGAGCCGTAATGGTTGTCAGTCATAATCGGAGGTTGGCCATCAGGCTGAACCGGGCCCCGCTCCGTCGCGATTGCCTGTGTTCATCCGAAACAGCTGTCATTTGGAACACCGTTCCAGCCAGGGCGTTATGAGAACCCTTCTGGCGAAATTCAAGGGAGTGGAATGTCGAACGAACTGTACAACCGGCTTGAAGTACCGTACGGCAAGCTGGAAGAGCTGAATCTGCAGGCAAAAGAGGAACGCAAGAACCGCGTTCCGATGCACGAGATTCAGGAAGAGCGGCTCAAGTATTTGACGGACGAAAAGGGCATCAAAGCCGTCACGGTCCTATTCAGCGATCTGGAAGGCCGTCTGCATATGCTCGACTACGACAAGAAATTTCTTGTCAAGAGCTGGGACAACCTGACGTTTGACGGGTCCTCGATCCGCGGTTTCACAGCACAACGTGAAAGCGACCTGCGTCTGGGAATGGATTGGAGCGCTTTTTACTGGGCTCCCTGCGACGTTTTTGGAAGCGGCAAGGTGATGGTGTTCGGCGAGGTCATCGACAAGGATGGGAGCCCTTATGCGGCCGACATTCGTGGCGTGCTGAAGGGCTATTCACAGGGCTTATTCGACAAGCAGGGCTACACGCTGAATGCGGCGAACGAAATCGAAGGCTTCCTGTTTAAGGGTCTGGATGCGGAACGGCATTTCCACCAGAACTGCCGCTTCGATTACGTCAACACGGGCGGCTATTATCATTCATTGCCTGGAGACCCGTTGCGGGAGTTCATCGACAGAGTAGCCGAAGTGCAGCGGGCGATGGGATTCGAAAACGAAAAGGACCACCCGGAAGTCGCGCCTTCACAGTTCGAAGTGAATTATGGCTACGGCGAAGTCGTCTCGGCCGCCGATCAGATCCAACTGTACAAACTGATCTGCCGCCAGGTAGCGACAAAAATGGGCTACACCGCGAGCTTCCTTCCAAAGCCGGTCGTCGGCGTGAATGGCAGTGGGATGCACACCAACGTCTCGATCAGCAAGAACGGCACGAACCTGTTCTGGGACCCCAAGGGCGAAGAGAAACTCAGCGCCATGGGTTGGGACTTCATCGATCGCATCCTCACACACGGCTCCGACATCTGCCTGTTGCTGAACGCCAGCGTGAATGCCTATCGCAGACTGGATCCGCACTTCGAAGCGCCCAATCAGCTCAAAGCTTCAGCTGTGGATCGCGGATCGATGGTGCGCATTCCGCTTGGCAACGAGCGCAGTTCGCGGGTTGAAGTGCGTTCTGTCGCGCCCGACGCCAACCCCTACCTGGTGCTGCTCTCGGTATTCCGAACCGGCCTCGACGGCGACAAAGCTGACATCGAAAACCTTCGTCAAGCACAACGCTTTCTACCCGACAATATTTACGACGCCATCACTGATTTCGAGAAGTCAGAATGGACGACCAAGCTGCTGGGGGCGGACGTGAAGGGACGCTACACGGAATTGAAGCAGGCTTCCGCCGATCGCTGCGCGCGCTTGTTGGGCACATTTGTGAAAGCCCCCGAGGTCCAGTTTCATCACGAGGTCTACAACCAATACCTCTGGAATTTCTTCTAAAGAGACCGTCCGGCCATCATTAAGCTGCTTCACGGGTTGACTCGGGCGGGCGCCCACCGGAAAATCTTTAGAATGTTTGCCCGATTGCGGCACTCTCCCTAAAGAGCGAATGCAGAAGCGAAATACACGAGCCAAACGAGCGCGGGCTCTCGTGGATCGGGTTCGGCGTCTGGGGGGCAGGCGCATGCTCATTCTGATGGAGGCAGGGGTGTGCGTGACGTGCGCGAAAGTGCTGGTTC
>CBAAAA010000214.1:0-7251 GCA_964658695.1 uncultured Solirubrobacteraceae bacterium
TCGGCTTGATTTGGCATTCGATTACGCGCGCGCCGGACTGTTTGGCGATGCTGCCACGCTTTGCGAAAATGCGGATCTGGCGGCCAACGATGGAAGCATTCCCGTCATCTGTTACCTTCTGGCGTTCCTGTATGCGCGACAAGGGCTGGAGTTCGAATCGGATCAGTGGTTACAAAGAGCGAGCACTGCTTCTCCCGATTATTGCTTTCCCAGTCGCTTGGAAGAACTGTCTGTCTTGAAATGGGCTCTCGATCAAAATCCAGAGGATCGTCGGGCTTACTACTACCTCGGGAATCTGCTTTATGACAAGCGGCGGCACGTGGAAGCGATCGAAGCATGGGAAAATTCGGCTCGAGGTTGGGATGCGCTTCCGACTACGTGGCGAAATCTCGCCATCGCTTATTACAACGTTCAGAACGATGCGGATCAGTCGCGGCAGGCATTCGAACGTGCTTACGCACTGGATCCTACCGATGCCCGGGTATTCTTCGAACGCGATCAACTGTGGAAGCGTATCCATGTCCCATCGGCGCAGCGCCTTGGAGAGATGGAAAGCCATCGAGACTTGGTCGACAGGCGCGACGATCTCTCGGTCGAATATATTGCTCTTTTGAATCAGAGCGGACGGCATCAATCGGCTCTCGACCGGATTTCTTCGCGTAATTTCCGGGCGTGGGAGGGCGGCGAAGGCTTGGTGACCGAACAGTACGTCCGCACCCACGTGGCTCTCGGAAGGCAAGCTCTTCTGCGGAATAATGCGAAACTCGCTCTAGCCCATTTCGGAGCTGCGCTAAACAGCCCTCACAACCTCGGCGAGAGTAAGCATCTGCTTGCGAACCAGTCGAACGTTTACTTCTGGTTAGGCGAGGCTTACGACAGGGTACCCCAGCGAGAGCAGGCCGCCTGTTGGTGGCGCAAAGCCATCTCAAGCGAACGCGATTTTCAGGAAATGAGCGTTAAGCCGTTCTCGGCCATGTCGTTCCATCGCGTGTTGGCATATCAGCGGCTTGACATGCGAGAGGAAGCGAACACTCTGATAGCCGATCTCAGCCAGTATGCCGAGCAACTGCAACGCACGGAGGCTAAGATCGACTACTTCGCGACTTCATTGCCGAACACATTGCTTTTCAAGGACGACCTGGCAGAACGGCAAGCTATGCTGGCGGAATTCCTCCGCGCTCAGGTCCTGCTTGCCTCGGGTGAAACGGACGGCGGGGAAGCCGCACTGAAACGAATCCTGGCGCGGCAACCGAGCCACGCCGCCGCTTCCGATCTCCTCGAAGAGGCGGCTGCATTATCCTCCTTGCGTTTCGGCCGAACTGATCCCGCCGGCGCGGATCGCCATCAATAGAATGCGCACAGCATCACCCTTGTCGGGCCAGACACCGGCTTCGCACGCTGGGTTCAACCTCTGGTACATCAGCCTGATCTGTTCCGTCGCCGCCTTGGGCGGGTTGCTGTTCGGTTATGACTGGGTAGTGATCGGCGGCGCAAAGCCGTTCTATGAAGCTTACTTCGGCCTGCACACCGCTTATGAAATCGGCTGGGCAAATAGCTGTGCTTTGCTCGGATGTCTTCTCGGTTCCATTTTGTCCGGTTCGCTCACGGCCAGGAGCGGCCGCAAAAAACTCCTGCTTGTCTCCGCGATCCTTTTCGCGGTTTCATCGCTAATGACCGGGTTTGCACATACGTTTCTCACGTTTGTGATCTGGCGAATCGTCGGTGGTGTCGCGATTGGAATCGCCTCGAATATCTCACCGACGTACATCGCTGAAGTGAGTCCGGCGCAGTGGCGTGGCCGTCTGGTCGCCCTGAACCAACTCACACTCGTCACGGGGATCTTGTTGGCGCAAATCGTCAATTGGCTCATTGCCAAACCCGTTCCGAGCGACGCCACTGAGGCGATGATCCAGAGTTCATGGAATGGCCAGATAGGCTGGCGCATCATGTTCTTCGCCGTTGTTGCCCCATCGCTGTTGTTTCTGGTCTGTGGAGTTTTCGTCCCAGAGAGCCCGCGCTGGCTAATTGCGCGAGGCAAGAAGGATCGCGCTCGAGAGATCTTCGCAAAAATCGGCGGGGTTCCCTACGCAAAGCTGGCGACGGACGAGGTGGAAGCCGCGGCAGTCGAGCCAGCTATCTCGGCTGCTGCCGGCTCATGGGCTCCAGCGTTGCGCAGAGTTCTACTTATTGGCGTGGTTCTCGCCGTTTTGCAGCAATGGAGCGGGATTAACGTACTGTTCAACTACGCCGAAGAAATTTATCGCCAAGCAGGATACAGTGTAAGCGGCATTTTGTTCAACATCATCATTACCGGTACGATCAATCTGCTTTTTACTCTGATCGCACTTCGGACGGTTGACCGCTGGGGCCGCCGTACTCTGATGTTGATCGGGTGCGCGTGCGTCGCGGTTTGTCATCTCTCAATCGGAATCTGCTATCTGCTTCGCGTGCACGGGCTGCCGTTGCTGATTGCGACGTTGTTTACCATCGGAAGCTATGCTATGTCGCTGGCGCCCGTTACATGGGTTCTAATCGCAGAGATTTTCCCGTTGCGGATTCGCGGTCAAGGTGTCGCGGTTTCCGTTTCAGCTCTCTGGATTGCCTCGTTTCTACTGACTTTCACGTTCCCCCTGTTGAACGCCGCGTTGGGACCCGCTGGAACGTTTTTCCTGTACGGACTAATCTGCGCGGCCGGGTTTTTGTTCGTTTACACGTTGGTGCCGGAAACCAAAGGTAAAACGCTCGAAGAAATCGAGTATCAATTTGTGGCCATATCTCATGGGTAGACACAGTTTTTCCCGCCGGCGCCTTCTGGCCAGTTCGCCCGCGATGGCAGCAGCCGCGACAACGGCATTTGCCGGGCCTGCTCACGGCGCCGGGCACGACAACGACAAGACTGAGCGTCGGACTCTGGCGGCAGCACCAACCGAATTTGACTTATGCACGGCGTGGCAGTTCTGCACAGATGCCGAGTCTGCCGGAGAACAGCGCGGATGGCAGAAAGGCGGGTCTGTTATTCCCGGCTGCATCTCTGTCAAGCTCCCACACACATGGCAGGTAAAAGAACCGTTCATTGACTACCGGGGAGACGCCTGGTACACAAAGACGTTTACCACTCCGCAGTCCTGGGCCCAGAGTGTTGTCCGTATCGAATTCGAGGCCGTCTATCACTCGGCAACGGTCTGGATCAATGGGAATCTTGCCGGTGAGCATTTGCGGAAGGGCTACACGGCGTTCACGTTTGATATCTCGCACCTGCTTCACTTCGATCGAAGCAATACGATTTCGGTCCGCGCTAATAACGCGTTCAACGAACACATGTTGCCACGGGGACGATCCAGCGATTGGGCGCTTGACGGCGGCATCTACCGCCCAGTGCGGCTTCTCATCACAAACCGGCTCTATGCTGAGCGCGTCGAAGTCGACGCCGTTCCCAACTGGCAGACCGGAAGTGCCGATCTGCATATCAATGCCTGCCTTGCCTCCGGGTTCGATGGGCCTGCGTCAGGCTCCATCAGGACCCGGATTGTCGATGAGCAAACCGGCAACGTCGTCCTTTCGGATGTGGAGTCAACTCCGTTTCATGCACAGCGAGGAACCCCCTTGAAGCTCTCGCTGCAGCGCCGGATGGAACGGACAACGCCTTGGCACTTCGATAATCCACACCTTTACCGGCTAGAGGCGATTGTTGACTCGAGCGATGGATCGGAGGTGTTCACAACAACATTTGGCGTGCGGCAACTGGAAGTTCGCAGTGGCGCTTTCTTCTTCAACAACGAAAAAGTGATCCTCACCGGTGTGGAACGGATGGCCGGCAGTAATCCTGAATTCGGCATGGCCGAGCCCGCCGAGTGGATCGAGCACGATCATCGCGACCTGAAGCAGCTCAACTGCATTTTCACTCGCGTGCATTGGCCACAGGATAAGCGCGTTCTTGAGTATTGCGACCGGCACGGCATTCTGATGCAGGAAGAAGTGCCCAGCTGGGGCGCCAAGACATTCGCCGGGATGTCCCAACAGCCGGATCTCGACATCATGCGGAACGGATTGGAGCAGCTACGCGAGATGGTCGCGCGCGACCGTAATCATCCGTCTATCGTCAGTTGGGGCCTCTGCAACGAAATCGATGGCCAGAATCCCCCGGCATATCAGTTCGCAAAGAATATGCTCACAGAGTCGAAAAGGCTTGACCCGCACAGACTCTGCTCCTACGCTTCGAACTCTCTCTTCCATACCCAGTCAAAAGATGTGTCCGGATTGATGGATTTCGTTGAGTGCAATGAGTACTTCGGCAGTTGGGAGCCCGGTGGGCCTTCCGACCTCAGCCGCACGCTCGATGAGATTCACGCCGCCTTTCCCGACAAGCCCGTCGTCATATCCGAGTACGGTTACTGCGCCTGCACGCCCGACCGGCTTGAGGGCGATGGCCATCGCGCCGCGACGCTCTCCTCTCAAAATGCCGTGCTTCGGGGCAAGCCGTTCATCGCAGGAGCGATCTTTTTCTGCTACAACGACTATCGCACTCACATCGGCGATCGAGGACAAGCCGTGATGAAGCAACGCATCCACGGGGTTGTGGATCTATACGGCGTGCCCAAGCCGTCTTACGAACTGCTGCGCAGCGAGTCAAGCCCGATCGAGTCGCTCACCTGTGAGAACTCTCCCGATCATGTACTTCTGAACGTTAAGACGCGCGACATGCTGCCTCACTACACTGTGCAAGGTTACACCGTCCGCGCCGTCTTCTACGAATCTGAGGGCATTCCTCTTCAGCGAATGGAGCAGACCCTGCCAGAACTTTCTCCAGGCGGGACAGCAGGGTTGAAGTTCGCTTTCGGCGCTACCCAGCCACTCCGGATTGTCTTTGACGTTGTGCGGCCGACCGGCTTTTCCGCCGCCACACTGGAGTGGCTGCGATGAGAGCAAAACATCAGCTCTTCGCAGCGCTCTTTCTGCTGCTCACGGCCGTCCGCGCGTTTGCCGCGGAATATGCAATCGGCGCAGATCTATCGTTCTTGAAACAGGCTGAGGATTCCGGGTTTGTCTTCAAAGACAACGGTACGCCTCGACGCGGTCTCCAGATATTCAAAGACCATGGTTATAACTGGGTTCGGCTGCGGATTTTCAATAACCCCACTGCGCTCCCCAACAATCTGCAATACACCATCGCGTCTGCGCAATCGGCGAAGAAATTAGGCTTCCAGCTTCTGCTTGACTTTCATTACTCCGACGGCTGGGCTGACCCCGGCCAGCAATGGATTCCAGCTGCCTGGAAGAGCCTCAATCACCAGCAGCTTGTGCAGGCGGTATTCGCCTACACTCGCGACACAATCACCGCGTTCCGTGAAGCTGGCGTTGTGCCGGACATGGTCCAACTGGGGAATGAGATTACCAATGGGATGTTATGGCCGGACGGCAGATTGCCGGAACATTGGGACAACTTTGCGGCGTTGGAGCAGGCTGGCATCGCAGGGGTGGAAGCTGGGAAAGGAATCCTGCCCAGGCCGCGCATCCTTGTTCATATCGACAAGGGCGGAGACCCACTTGCCACCGCTACCTTCTTCGACCAGCTGAATAAGTATCACCTCAGCTACGACGTGATCGGTCAGTCCTATTATCCCTGGTGGCACGGCAGCCTGCTCGATTTGCGAGACAACTTGCTTTTCATGGCAAAGACGTATGACAAAGATATCCTCATTGCAGAAACTGCGTACGATTGGCGGCCAACGGAATACCGTGACGCCCGGGGGCCGTTCCCTGAAACACCGGAAGGTCAAGAGCAGTTCCTGCGGAGTCTGAACCAGATACTCTTGTCAACCGCTGGACGCCGTATCCTGGGCCTGTTCTGGTGGGAGCCGGCCGTCGCTCCCGGTACCCACATCCTCAGCCGCGGTTTCTTTGACGATAACGGCAACTCACTTCCCGTGCTCTCTGTCTTTGACAAATTCACTCGCGGTAAGCCAACCAGCCAAAAACCGCAACCCTGAGTCCGGATATGACGAAATCTCTTCCTGTCCTGCTTGTGCTGTTTCGTTTTGCCGCCTTCTGTCAAAACACTGCGGCCACCAGTCCTTTAGATTCGCCCAACCACGTCTCCATTGATGCCAGTAAATCCGTTGGCGCCCCAGAAACGGGGTTTGTCGAAATGGGTAGTGCGACGGCCCCCAACGGCGGCCGGATCGGGGTCAATAGCCGCTATCTGACGCTCAATGGGAAACCTTGCTTCCCTGTTATGGGCGAGTTCCATTATGTCCGTTACCCGAACCAGTATTGGGAAGAAGAACTACTTAAGATGAAAGCCGCGGGCGTCCAAATTGTCGCGACTTACGTCATTTGGATCTACCACGAGGAACAGGAAGGCAAGTTTGACTGGTCGGGGAGGCGGGATCTGCGTAAGTTCGTTGAGCTGTGCCGGAAACATGGCCTATACGTGTTCGTTCGCATTGGGCCGTGGTCTCATGCGGAGACAAGAAACGGAGGCTTCCCGGATTGGCTCCTGCGCAAGACTACCGAAACTCGCTCTAACAATCCGGTGTACCTTTCCTGCGTTCAGCCTTACTACGCACAAATTGCGAATCAGTTGCAGGGATTGCTTTGGAAGGACGGCGGACCTGTCATTGGAATCCAGCTGGAAAACGAGTACACGATGAGAGGAGCCGGACGCGGCGAGGGGCATATTCTCGAACTCCAAAGGATGGCCCGCTCGCTTGGCATGGACGTTCCCCTTTACACCGTCACAGGCTGGGATGGAGCCGTCATTCCGCCTCACGCCGTTGTCCCTGTTTTCGGCGGATATCCCGATGCACCCTGGGACGCCGCCCGGACCAAACTTCCTCCGAATGAGGTTTATCTCTTCCGGTTTGAGAATCGCATCAGCGGTGACATGGGCGCACAGGGGCCGCGGGGAACACCGCATACCTCGCAAGATGCCCTCTCACGCTATCCATTTCTTGCGGCTGAGTATGGCGGCGGTCTGCAAGACACATATCACCGCCGGCCTGTCCTGGAGCCGGATGATTTGGCCGCCATGATGCCTGTTCAGATTGGCAGCGGCATCAATCTGTACGGGTATTACATGTTCCAGGGGGGCGCGAACCTGATTGCCTCGACGAGCACGTTGCAGGAATCACAGGTGACCGGCTCCGCTACTGACGTGCCGGTAGTCTCCTATGACTTTCAAGCGCCGCTCGGCCAATATGGCCAGGAGCGTGAGTCACTCCGGTCGCTAAAAATCTTCAACTATTTCCTGAA
>CBAAAA010000214.1:7261-7915 GCA_964658695.1 uncultured Solirubrobacteraceae bacterium
ATGACTTTGGCGACATCCTCGCGCCCATGGTGACGGTTAAGCCCTCAGTAGTCCCCTCTGGCCCCGCGGATTTTTCAATCCCTCGTGTTGCCGCCAGAATCAATGGAGATCGTGGCTTTATCTTCGTCAACAATTACGTTCGGAGTTACGAAATGCCCGTACGTCGTGACTTCCAAGTGTCCGTCAAGCTGCCTTACGAAACCGCTACCGTTCCCACAAACCCGGTGACTGTTCCGTCGGGCGCGTACTTCATATGGCCGCTGAATCTCAAGTTAGGAGACGGGCTGCTCAAATACGCAACGGCACAATTGATGACCAGGATCCAGACGGAAAGCAATCTGTACTATTTCTTCGTTGCTACGCCGGGCGTTGAGCCAACATTCCGTATGGATGCGGCTTCGGTACCTTCTCTTGAAGTGAAAAGCGGGCGTGTGAATCGTTCCGGCCCGGTCGAAGACATCGACGGTATCTCGCCAGGAACAGATGCGGCGTTCAGCTTTGCACGCCGGGACGCGGGCCGAGTCTTTGTCATTGTGCTGACTCGTAAGCAAGCGGAAGACCTGTGGCGTTCGGACCAGGAAGGCAAACAGCAGGCAGTCATCACCGCATCCGATCTGTTCTTTGACGGAGGGACGCTTCATCTGCGGTCGCGAG
>CBAAAA010000215.1:0-6324 GCA_964658695.1 uncultured Solirubrobacteraceae bacterium
AGCCGTTTTCGGATTTCAAGCTCTTGAGCACTGGAATCGTGTTTCAGGCGTTCGATCCGGGTTCGTTTGGCTTCGATGTCGCGCTGCAACTCGGCGTTCTGCTCCTCAATAGAGCGGATCTCGTGGTGCTTTTCAGAAAGCGCACTTAATCCTTGAGGCCCGCGCAGCATGAGCGTTGCATAGGCTCCTAAGCCAGCCAGGGCGGCAAGGGCGGCAATCGGTCGCAGGAACTTTAACAGCACGTCTCCGAGTGATCCTACATTCGTTTATAAACTTGTTTTGGCAAAAGGTCCAGCGGAAACGGAATTTTTATGACAGACAACTTGATTGTGCTCTGTAGCTGTGCGGATGAAGGGGAAGCGGAGCGGATTGCCGGCATCCTGGTGGGGGAGCGACTGGCTGCCTGTGTGAACATTCTGCCCGCGGTCCGTAGCATCTATCGCTGGAAAGAAGTGATCGAGGACGCGCGGGAGAGTTTGCTGCTCGTCAAGTCCAGTGTGGAACGGCTGCCCGGGCTGCGCGACCGTATTCTCTCCCTGCATAACTACGAGACACCGGAGGTGATTGCGATCCCGATTGTTGCGGGATCGGAGAAGTACCTTGCGTGGCTGAACGAGCAACTCTGAAAGGATGCTGGCAGAATCAAAGAACATGCGAGCCAGCCTCTACTCTCTCTTCGCAGCGGGTGCTTTGCTGTTTCCGGGGAGCGCTTTCCCGCAACATTTTCCGCAACCAGGGCCTGCGGAAACACCATTACAATCCCTTCCGTATACGCCCAGCCTCGAAACCAAGTTCATCGACCGCTCCGTCGATCCGTGCACTGATTTCTATAAGTACGCATGCGGGAACTGGAACAAGATCAACCCGATTCCGGCTGATCAGGACAGCTGGGATGTCTATCGGAAGTTGACCGACGAAAATGAGCGCTTCCTGTGGGGACTGTTGGAGTCGGTGGCGAAACCTTCCCCGAACCGGACGGCGAATGAGCAGAAAACCGGGGATTACTTTCAGGCCTGTATGAACGAGACGGCGGTGGAGAACGCCGGGATGGAGCCCCTTGAGCCAGCGCTCGCCCAGATAGCAAAGATGCGAGGCACTGAGGATATTGCATCGTATGTTGCGGCTCAGCACAAATCGATCGACAGTGCCGTCTTATTCGGTTACGGATCGGATCAGGACTTTGATGATTCCTCGCGGGTGATCACGTTCGCGGTCGCGGGCGGGCTGGGTCTTCCCGATCGCGATTACTACATAAAGACGGACAACAAGTCGGTTGAGATCCGGCAGAGGTATGTCGAGCATGTGACCCGCATGCTGGGCTTGCTTGGCGAATCCGGCCCGGAGGCCAAGACGGATGCCGAAACGGTGATGGCGATCGAGACAGCGATGGCGAAGGCTTCGTTAACTCGGGTGGAGCAGCGGGATCCTTACAATCTGAAGCATAAGATGTCGCGTGCGGATTTCGGCCAACTGACTCCGGCGTTCGACTGGGACGCGTACATTAAGGATGTCGCCGCTCCGGATGTCGATGAGCTGAACGTCACCGAACCGAAATTCTTCACTGAGGTGAATCGCCTGCTGGGCGAACACAAGATGGCGGAGTGGCGCGCCTATTTTCGCTGGCACCTGGTGAATTCGCATGCGGAGTATCTTTCCGAGAAGTTTGTGCGGGAGGATTTTGAATTTTACGGCAAGTATCTGAGAGGCCGCCTGGAAGCGCCGCCGCGCTGGAAGAAGTGCACGCGGTTGGTAGATCGCGATCTGGGAGAAGCGCTTGGGCAGGTGTTTGTGTCGAAGACATTCACTGCCGACACCAAGCAGCGCGCAGTCGAGATGGCGCAACAGATTGAGACCGAGATGGGCAATGAGATCCGGCAGCTGAACTGGATGAGCGATGCGACCAAGGCGAAAGCGATGGAGAAGCTGCATGCAGTGGTGAACAAGATCGGGTTTCCAGACCGCTGGCGCGACTACAGTTCCCTGACCATTGTTCCGTCAAATTTCTTTGTGAACGTGGAGCAGTCGAGGGCTTTCGAGGCGCGGCGGGATCTGGCAAAGATCGGCAAACCGGTAGATCGGGGTGAGTGGGGCATGACACCGCCTACCGTGAACGCTTATTACAATCCGCGCATGAACGACATCAATTTTCCGGCGGGTGTTCTGCAGCCTCCGCTGTACGACTCGAAGATCGACGATGCGCCGAACTACGGCAATACGGGCGCCACCATTGGCCACGAACTGACACACGGCTTCGATGATGAAGGGCGGCAGTTTGATGCCCAGGGCAATCTCAAAGACTGGTGGACGGCGGCCGATGCGAAGGCGTTCGACGAGCGCGTGGGATGCGTGCGCGACCAGTACGCGCAGTACACGATTGTCGACGACATCAAGATCAACAGCAAACTGACGCTGGGGGAAGACGTGGCGGACCTGGGCGGCACGCTGCTCGGGTACCTGGCTTGGAAGCAGGAGACCTCGGGCCAGGATCTGAAGCCAGCTGACGGTTTGTCTCCCGATCAACGATTTTTCGTCGGAATGGCGCAGTGGGCCTGCGGGGAGGCACGGCCGGAGATTAAGCGGATGTACGCCATTACGGATCCACACTCGCCTGATGAGTTCCGAATCAACGGCGTGGTTGCGAATCTCCCTGAATTTGGCAGGGCGTTCGGGTGTAAGCCGGGACAGCCGATGATGCGGGTGAACGCCTGCCGGGTCTGGTAGGCAAACGGCCGTTTATTGGTAGAAGTTACGATCCCAGGCGTGGTGCTTTAAGAGGGCGAGCGTTTTGGCATCCAATTTTCCGGCAGTGGCGGCACGGACGCTGCTTTCCACGGTGGAGACTCGGCGCATGCCGGGAATAACCGACGTCACGGCTGGGTGGGAAAGGCAGAAACGGAGCGCGGTCTCGGCCAGACTGCCGGGGAATGCTTCGAGATCACGCTTCAGGGCGTCGACGTGCTGAACAAGCTGGCGCTTGCGGTCGCCGCGGAAGTACGATTCGCGAAATTCACCTGGAACGAACTGCGTGTCTTCTGTGATCGTTCCGGTGAGGCCGCCCTCGTCGAGCGGCACACGCGCCAGCACTCCGACCTTTTTCTCCAGACAGAGGGGAAACAGGTTCTTCTCCGCGCTTTGATCGAAGATGTTATAGATCACCTGGACTGCGGAGACGAGGCCCGTCTTGACCGCTTCGAGCACAGAATCGGGATCGTGTTCGGACACGGAGATTCCGAAGTAGCGGACTTTCCCGCTGGCCCGCAGATCTTCGATGGCGCGCCGCCATTCTTCGGTGGGGGTCCAGGCATCGGTCCAGACGTGAAATTGCTGTAAGTAGAGCTGTTCGACTTTGAGGTTCCGGAGGCTTTCCTCGGTGCAGTGAATGATGTAGTCGTAAGGAAAGATTTCTGAAACTGGTGTGGATGGGGAAGCAGGCCACACGCGGTTCTTGGGCGGAATCTTCGTTGCGACGTAAATGCGATGGAAGGTTTTCTTGACGACATCTCCCACCAGCTGTTCGCTGTGTCCTTCCCCGTAAGCGAGCGCGGTATCGACGAAATTGACTCCGAGTTCAAAGGCGCGGCGTAATGCTTTCAGGGACTCGTCGTCAGTTCCGCCCTGCCACTGATTGCCGCCGATTCCCCAAGCGCCGTAGCCGATCTCGCTGATTCCCGCTTCTGTTGTGCCTAATTTGCGATAGTGCATGAAATGATTGTGAGCTTTCGAAGGAATGGACTCGTACGGGGCGGCAAGGTTGCCTGGAAATGAGTTGGATTTGATTTAGGTAAATGGGTCTGAAAACAGAAAGGCCGCCCGGAAAACGTGCCCGGGCGGCCCCTGATAGAGAGAGCTGGTTTTTCTACTCTACGGACGAGCTACATTCTCGGCCTGGAGGCCTTTGGGGCCGCGCTTCACCTCGAACTCCACTTCGGCGCCTTCTTCGAGCGTGCGGTAGCCGCCCATTTGAATCGCTGAAAAGTGCACAAAGACGTCATCGCCGTTGGAGCGCTGGATAAACCCGTAGCCCTTGGCGGCATTAAACCATTTCACTGTACCTTTTTCTCTCACTGCTATCTCCTGTTTATGATGCGAGATGAATGCACGGAACCCAGGAGATAAATCGGAGGAAGGAGCCCCCGGGCTCGCAGAAATACAACCAGCTTGCATCGGAAAATCTGGAAATACTTTAGCAGAATGACCCTGGGTCGGCAAGGAGATTTTGCAACGTTATCAGCAGTTTGCGTGGACCAAATTCAAGAGGAAAGTACTAGGATCTTGTGTCCGTTACTTAGCTGAAGTCGTCTGGGGGAACAATATGGAATTGCAGTTAATTCGCTGCAACGCTGGCCCCGTCGCTGAGGCGTGGCGCGCTCGCGCAGCAGCCTGAAGCGCCGGTGGGGAGGGGATCGTGAGCAGCCGGCGCGAAAGCTTCACCAGACCGCGGCGTTCCAGCTGATTCAGGGTTGTCGAGGTAGTCTCACGCGTCGCTCCGATCAGGTCGGCAAGCTCCAGCTGGGTAATTGGTAACTGGTGCCCTTCGCCCTCCTCATGAGCAGGTACCAAGGCGGAGAGTTTCGCCAGGTAATGTAGGATCCTGTATTCGACATCGTGCAGGCAGAGCAGTTCCACTTTTTCAGCCAGCGCTACCTTCTGCTGGATGATCGCGGCGTAAAGCGCGGCGGAAAAATGTGCGTCCTGCAAAGTGGCGCTGGACAGAACCCGACCGGGAGCCCGAATGACGTTGCTGGGGCTAAGCACCTCGGCATCTGCATAGTAGAAGGCCTCGCTTTCGTCGAGAAGGGTTTCTTCTCCGACCACCTGGCCCGGCCCAAAGATGCCGAGAATGATCCTCCCGCTAGCGGAATTGGTTCTGGTGAGCTTCACCATGCCTTCGTCGATCAGATAAAGCGAGTCCGCCGGTTGGCCTTGTGAGAAGAGCGACGTCGATCGGCGGAGCGACGTAAGTTGGGTTACCTCCGGCAACGGTAAGAGCAGAGAACGCGCAGCAGCAGAAAGGGAATGCAAAGTAATCCTCGTTTCACCGATTATATTCTTCTGTCATCTCAAGGACAATAAGGTAAATAGTAATATCCCGTTAGCGCAGTAAGAAGATAGCCAGAACTATAACGAATTTCGCGCAAGTCGTAGTAAGCCACAAAACACTTCGTTCGTACGGGTGGCCCGTGCGTGGTAGTTGTTAGTCGCGCAACTTAGTTCCAGTACTGTTGATAACGCGCTAAGATCGAAGGCTTGCCGAGAACTGCGAGGCCTTGCTGAACAGGGCCTGAAGGTCATCGTTGTCGAGTTTTGTTTCAAGTTCCGTAAGCGTTAACCGATAAGCGCTCAGCGCCGCCCTTATTGCCTCTTTGTTACTGCGTAAAATGCTCATCCATATCTCCGGAGCACTGAGGGAAAGACGTGTCATATCCAGTAATCCAGGACCGAATACGTGTGAAATTAATTCACTATCTTTGTTGGCAAGGGTAGCGGCTAATGCGGTAGAAAGTAGTTGCGGAAGGTGAGAAGTAAATGCAACTGTCTGGTCGTGCAGCGTAGCTTCCATTACATATACAAGGGCCCCAATGCGTTCTAACCAGGAGCGAAAAACGGTGACAGCTCCTCCCATTGATTTTGGGGTAAGTTCATAGGGGGTAAGTACGTAGGGGCGACCTTGAAAGAGCTTAGGGTCCGCCGACTCTGCGCCGCGCGACTCCTTGCCGGCCATGGGGTGGCCTCCGAGGAAGGTTGCTCGCTGGATGTGATGCCCGGCCGCGTCGATGATGACCTTTTTGGTGCTACCGGCGTCAGTGATGAGGCAATCCGGGTGAGCAATCGGGCCCAGGCGAATGAGTGTGTTGAGGATCTCGTCGATGGGCTGAGAGAGATAGACCAGATCCGCCCAAGCTGCCGCTTCTTCAAGCGAAACGCCTCGCGAGATAGCGCCCACTCTGATTCCGGCGTCGACAGATCGGGGAGAACTGACTCCCACCAATTCTCCGTTAAAGCCGGCCTGGCGGAGCGCCAGGGCGAAGGAGGATCCAATCAGGCCTACGCCGACGATCGCGATCCGATTCATGCCGACGCCCTCATCAGGCGGCCCGACCGATTGCTCCCGCGATTGCCTTTACCTGGCGCATCATGTCTCTGAACTGATCAGGACGCAATGTCTGTGCGCCGTCGCTCAGCGCGTGATCCGGGTCATGATGGACTTCGACGAGGAGCCCGTCAGCCCCGGCGGCTACGGCAGCGCGCGCCATGGGGATGACGTACTCCCGTTTCCCAGTGCCGTGGGAGGGATCGGCGATTACCGGAAGGTGAGTGAGTCGC
>CBAAAA010000215.1:6334-7909 GCA_964658695.1 uncultured Solirubrobacteraceae bacterium
CTTCAGTACTGGCATGGCGGCGATGTCCATGGTGTTGCGGGTACTGGTCTCGAAGGTGCGAATGCCGCGTTCGCAAAGCATTACCTCGTAATTGCCGCCCGACATGACATATTCGGCCGAAAGCAGCAGTTCTTCGATAGTGGCGGCGATGCCGCGTTTCACGAGGATCGGTTTGCGCACTTTGCCCAGTTCGCGCAGCAGATTGAAGTTTTGCATATTGCGCGCGCCGACCTGGAGGATGTCGGAGTATTGCACCAGCAGTGGAATCTGGGTCTGGTCCATCACTTCGCTAATCACCAGCAGGCCGTGACGATCGGCGGCGATGCGCATGAGCCGGAGACCTTCTTCGCCCAGGCCCTGGAAGCTGTAAGGGGAGCTGCGTGGTTTGAATGCGCCGCCTCGAATTATCTGGCCACCCGCTTCGGCAACGATTTCAGCTGCGCGCTCAATCTGGTCGCCGCTCTCGACGCTGCAGGGACCGGCCATGGAAATCACTCGATTACCGCCGATCTCGACGTCCTTGATCTTGATCAAAGTACCGCCGGGTTTGAAGTGGCGGCTGGCCAGCTTATAAGGAGAGACGATGCGATGGCACTCTTTCACGCCATCGATGACCTCGAGCGCGGCCGGGTCGAAGTCGTCAAGCGGGCCGACGCCGCCGAGAACAGTATGACGAACGCCGGTCGAGCGGTGTACGGTGAACCCCATCTCAACCAGCAATTGGATGACGTTCTCGGTCTGCGCTTCGCTGGCGCCCTCCTGCATGACGACTAACATTCGCCAACGTGCTTCTTATCGGAGCTGTGCTCGACCATTTTTAACTTTTGAACGTTTCTCATTTCATCTATGATGCGTTCAAAAACACGCTTGATGGCATCGTTGGGCAATGGTCCCAAGTTGTGCTCGACAATATTGTGAAACACCTGTTCCTCTCTTTTCGGCTCGTAAATTCCCAGCGTCAGGTGTTGCTTAATACGGCCGATGTCCTCAACGACTGAAGTGCGTTCGTTCAGCAGTTGGACGATGCGGCGGTCAATGGCATCGATTTGCTCGCGGCAACGCTCGAGTTCCTGCATGCCCGGGCTGCTGCCGATGGGATCTCTCCTTGCTTCAGACATCATGGCCTCTTCACGACGGTTATAAAGGATCGAGAGCTGCGGTGAGCCGCCGGGTGAATGCCTCCAGTTTCGCCGGGAGGTCAGGCGCAGCGGCATTATTCTCAATAAACTTCACGATGGCGCTTCCTACCACTACTCCGTCTGCGATTTGTGCGACTTCGCGAACCTGCTCGGGTGTGCTGATGCCGAAGCCGACGGCAAGAGGGAGGTTGGTGACTTGCCGCATGCGCCGGGTCAACGGCTCGGCTGCGGAAGAAAGCGACGTCTGCTCGCCCGTGACGCCCAGGCGCGAGACCAGGTAGATGAATCCGGAGGAGTGTTCGGCAACCAGCCGGAGACGGTGCTCGGTGCTGGTGGGAGCGGCGAGAAAAACGGTGTCGAGGCCGTGTGCGCGCAGCCGTCGAACCGGTTCTTCGGCTTCTTCTATGCACAGATCTGTCAGCAGCACGCCATCGAT
>CBAAAA010000216.1:0-7901 GCA_964658695.1 uncultured Solirubrobacteraceae bacterium
CGCTTACCTTCACGAGTTCGGCAAACAAAAGATGCGCGACGCTCTCCAGGGCGGCAATCAGGCTGTAACGCAGAATCGGGTCTTCCGCGTGGCCCGCCAACAGGCACATCCTGTACATCGCCCGACGCTGCGCCACCGTCTCTTTTCCCCACAGCAGCCGCAGCGCTTCCGAGAACTTCATCGTTTCGTCCATCCCAAGCTTTTGAAGATCACTCAGGTACCAGGGCCAGTGCATGGCATCTTCCGCCAAATGATGGTTGATCGCCTGCTTCAATGGATCCACTGCGGCCTCCGCCTCCGGGTAGCCCAGCACCTCTGCGTTCAGATCCATGAAACTGAATACAAAGAAAGCGGCGCATGGCAGCCATGAAGACAGTCGGTCGCCAGGAGGGATCGACTCGTCTGCAAGCCACTCGAGGAGCGGATGACTCCCCATGGCCGAAGCACGTTCATCTATATACTGGATAACTTGTTGCATGGTTCAGGTTCCTTTCACGTCTACTCTCGAACTTTGCCGAGGACAGTAACCTGTTCCCGCCGTCAAGGCAATGAATTCCAACTCCAAACCGGCTAAAATCGGTATCCAGATCTAACTCATTGATGGCAAGCGAGTTATTAGCCCTCCCGAACTGCTTGGGTTCAACCGCCAAGCCGCTCATCGGCATCTATAATGGGTATCCGTGAAAGCGGGCGACCGAATTCTGCGCTTTGGCTCCAATGAGATCGACTTACAAAGCTATGAGTTACGCCGCGCTGGCCGTCGTGTACCGATCTCAAAACTTCCTCTCGACTTACTCATCCTGCTATTGGAGCGTCGTGGCGCGCTCGTGACCAGAGCCGAAATCGCTGCCCATCTCTGGCCGAATCCCGAGTTAGTCGATACCGAGCAGGGCATCAACAACGCCATTAACCGCATTCGTGGACTGATCAACGACAATCCAGCGCGTCCCCGCTACATCGAAACCGCTATCGGGCGCGGCTATCGGTTCATCGGACCAGTCGAGCAAGTTACAGAACCCGGGCGCAGTGAACCGGAATTATCGAAAGGGCCGGACCCGCCACCCGAGATCCAGATCCCCGTTGTTGCGCCGCTGGAACCACTCCCCTATCCGTTCCCTCCCGAACAAACCAAGCCTATCCGCCTGTTCTTCAGCAAGACGAGTCTCGTCTGGATCGGAGTCACTTGTTCTTCCCTCCTCTTGGCTCTTTGGTTTTGGCCTTGGAATTCTCACGTGGAGCGAACAAATGCAGCTCTGCAGGCATCCCAGATCACCACCAGTGAGACGGATAACCCGGTTGCCGCAGGAGCGATCTCGCCAGACGGAAAAGAGGTAGCTTATGCCGATCCGGACGGGCTCTTTCTTCGCGTTCTGAAGACCGGGATCACCAATCGCGTTTGGACCTCACCCTCCATTCGAGCTCACCGTATCGCTTGGTTCCCAGACTGTCTGCATCTGCTACTAAGCGGCCTCAATTCCCAATCCTCCAGGCTCCAGATCTGGTCCATCGCGGCCAGTGGCGGACCGCCCAGGCTGATTCGCGAGGACGCAGGCGATGCGGCCCCCTCTCCGGATGGAAAAGAGATGGCCTTCACTGCAAACGATGACTCCGAAATTTGGGTCGACTCTTTAACGAGCGGAAAATCCAGGTTGTTCACCAAAGCGCATAGCGGGGAACAGTTCACGTTCTTGTTCTGGTCCGCTCGTGGCAAGCGAGTCAGCTATCAAAAGCGTCAGTATGCCCCGGCCGCCGCCGCCGACAACAACCACGGCACTGATGCTGAGTACCGGTTTGAATACGGATCCCGCGATGCCCGTTCCGGCAAGGAACTGGCCCGTGTCCCTGGCCTGCGCTTTGACTCCGCCTGCGAGACTCAGGATGGTCGCCTCCTCTATCTGCGTACTGGCCATCCGCGTGAAGGACCGCTACTCGGAATTTGGGCCGTGACCACAGACGTACTTACCGGACGCTTGCTTTCGCCTCCACACCAACTCGCCTCGCTCGGCAAGAATCTCGCGACCAGCATGAGTGCCTCGATCGACGGCAAAAAGATTGCCGCCGTTTGGGAGCGAGGTCAACCCGACGTTTATCTCGCCGGTCTGCGGCAACCCGGACCAGTTCTCACAAACATCCATAGGCTCACCTCTGATTCCAAGGAGGATTATCCGCATGCCTGGACTCGCGACAGCCAGTCGGTCATCTTCGAATCCGACCGCGAAGGCAACTATCATCTGTTTCGTCAAAGCCTTCACGAGCATGTACCGGAGCGTCTCACCGACACTCCCGGGCAGCAGGTTTCCGCTCAACTGTCCCCGGGAGGAGATATCGTCTTGTTTGATTCGCTGCCTGAGAGAACTCCCTCGGCAGGAGATTCCCTGGCGGTCGTGGGACTGGCAGGCGGTCGCCCGGTAGGATTGCCCATACACGGTCAGGCAGACGAGTTCCGCTGTCCCCTTCGTAGCGGTCCCTGCGTACTTCGACAGCTCTCCGATCAAAAAACTTTTGTCTTCTATGCACTCGATTTACATCAGGGCAAAGGAGCTGAACTCGGCCGCACCCCATCGCTTCCTGGTCACTTTTCTGACTGGGCGCTATCTCCCGATGGAGAAACAGTTGCGCTCCCCGATTCGCAAAAGCAGCCGCCCGTCATTCGGCTCGTCAATCTCGCTGGTTCCGGTCGCTTCCGGCCCATTACCGAAATCCCAGTAAAAGGAATTCCCATACTCTGGAACCTCACCTACTCTGCCGACGGCCTCGGCTGGTTTGCTGAAGCACGAACCAACGGGATCTCCTCGCTGGTCTACATTGACGCGAAAGGGGAAGCACGCCTGCTCAGAGAAACAATCTACAACACCTGGGGCGTTCCCTCACCCGACGGCCGCAAACTTGCCTTTGTCGACTACACAACCGATCGCAACCTGTGGCTCTGGCAATAGCTGATAACTGAAGAATGCGTAGGATGCATTCGTATGATTCAAATGTATGCCGCAAACCAGAACTCCGGCCCTGCTGTTCACCCTCGTTGTTTGTTCAGTCCTGCCCGCTCGCTCTGCTGATGTCACCATCCCTCCTGGAACTGAGATACAGTTACGCCTTACCAGCGAGGTGAGTAGCGAAAAGCCCTCCGGTCAGCCGGTCTCCGCGGTTGTCATCGCCCCGGTTGTTGTCGATGGCGAGGTGGCTGTCGGTTTTGGCGCCGAACTAACCGGGGTCACGGCGGATGCCGATCCAGATCAGCCGGCGGCAAATGGAACAGAAGAAAAACCTGCCACGCTTCGCCTGCAACTCACAAGTATTCGGGAGAAGAACGGCCCGGCCAAGCGGATCTCCTGTGTCCTCGAAGGAATCGACAATGCAAGGGAATCGGTAGACCAAGCCGGCTTAGTTACTGGCATCAAAGCCTCACAAACGTTTTCTGCGCTTGCAGATGATGGCCTTACTAAACTTTCGTCCAAGTATGCCGAACTTGGCCAGATTCTCTCCAGCGTCAAAAGCGCCTCTGTCAAAGAAGCAGACCCGAGCATCGATTACAAGCCAGGCGTAGAGTTCACAGTCAAACTGACTGCGGCGCTCAGTTGGACACCATCGCCATCTGAAAACATGCCTGGCGCGATTACGCCGGCCGATGCCTTGTCAACGCTCGTGAATCAGCAGCCTTACCGGACAACCGCATTGAAGCCGCCCAGTCCGTCCGATATGACGAACCTGATGTTCATTGCCGCCAAAGAAGTGATCGAGACCTCCTTCAAAGAAGCCGGGTGGTTTGCGTCTGACCCACTTGGGCGCGCTGCGACCACTCAGACCGCGCAAGCCATCATTGAGGATCGGGGCTACAGTGAAGCGCCCATGTCGGTTTTGACGCTCAACGGGAATCCGCCCGATATGACATTTGAAAAGCAGAACAATACCTTTGCCTCACGCCACCACATCCGTATTTGGCAAACTGCCCAGACCTTTGATGGCAAGCCGGTCTTCATTGCTGCCGCCACGCATGACATCAAAATCTATTTCTCCAGAACGAGTAAGTCCATCACGCACGGCATCGATCCCGACATAGATAAAGAAAGATCAAAAGTCGTCAACGACATGCTCTTCACCGGCCACGTACAGGCCACGGCCCTTGTCGATCGACCTAACATCCCGGCAGATATCTCCAACGCGACCGGTGATCATCTGCAAACCGACAAAAAGATCGCGGTCTTGGAATGCAAAGCCAATTAGCAGCCATGGCAAAGAACCTTTGCAATTTCCCATTACTCGAAGATCTTCTTCCGCATCCAGACGCGCCACGTGACTGGTCCGGCTTCCTTATTGCTTAGTGCGCACCCGGCCAATTTGAGCGCTAGCTTTATCTGCCCGTGATGATAGCCCTCGTGCCAGAGCATATGCTGAAGCAGCAGGATCGGATGATCGTAGTGCAGATTCATTTCCCCTCCCGTTTCGACCTTCTGCCTTACTGCCTCTCGCACCGCGCTGGCGCTTTCATTCAACATCTGCGCAAGGCGATCCCTGTCACGCTCGATCGCCCACTCTTCCTTGGGAAGAACTCTGGCGAACTCCGGGGCATCTTCAGAGATAAACACGAGTCTCACGTAGTGGATATGGCTGAACAACTGCACCACCGACGGGCTGTCTTCCATCGCGCGAACCTCCAGCGCACCTTCCGGCAGCACCTTAAGCAGGTTCAGCAGAATGGTATTGTTTCGATCCCACGAGTCGAGTAGAGCGTCCAACAGTGGCCGATCAGTTGCATCCGACATATCTCCGACCATGCTCTCAAACAACCGGCATCGATGGCCGTAGCCTCCACCCACCTTCCTTGATCTCTGATACACCCAGTCCCGTTAAGAACGTCGACCGTCAAGGATTTGGGTCACCCAAATATGGCGACCCCATCCGCTACCTTCAAAGCACCTGCGGACCGATCTTACTCGCTGCAACCAGGCGACCGCGGATCTGTAAAGCCATGGTTATCACACCGCGCGCCATTACTGAATGGATTGTCTGACGGGTTGATGTCATAACTCTCGCCTCGGATGGCGCGAACTTGTGTCCACGTGTCGTCGTTGCAATTATGTCCGTGTACCACCGGCCAAAAGAACCCGCTGTAAAGGTGGTAAGCAGTCTTATGGCAGGAGTGATATCCGCTAACGGGGCTGGGCGGTGGCGCAGTTATCTTGTAATGCGGCGCAAAGCGATAATAGCCCATCCATGGCCCGTTGTACGTGCAGGGATGCACCATTGGCTTTTTACCCGGACAGGTTCCATGGTTGCAGTAAGTTGTCGCATTTTCCAGCACTGGATATCTTGATGGATTATTGTCGTTATGGTGCAGAACCACGGAGCCGGAGTGCTGCGCCACGCCAACTAGTCCCTTATGCCAAACCTGGACCGAGCTTTGAAAGCAATTGCCGCAGCTCGCGGACGAAGTGACATCTGGCGTAGTGGCCGGGTCGGGAAACAGTGCTTCTTCGCGCAAAATGTTTGTTAAGTTGCCAATTGCGTCAGTCTCCTCCGGCGTCGCTACCGAAGGGAATCTTGCTATCAAGGTTGACGCCCGGATCGCGTTGCCAGCCTCCACGGCCGCGTTTATCGGATCGATAGGCTCGTCTGAGCCGGGCCGATACATGCCCGTCGTGGACGAATCCCAACCATTCGGTATGTCGTCCCCGCCAATCTGCTGGATCAAAGACTTGCCACTGGACGATAGGATCTGAACGCTCACTTCCGTCCGCCCTGTCGTCGCAGGATTCTCCTCGTTTTCGCCGTCGGGAAAGTTCTGGACCAGTGCCTCGACTGTCACCCCGCCAAGCTTCACGCTGAGGTTATCCGGTGTGTTAACGCCTACCATGAGTTGCCTTGCCGCCGCCAAGTCATTATTGTTTGCTGTCTCGACGGCAATCGCGCTGCGCTCAGGCAGGTTCGCAGTTGCCGAATCAATTTCCACTACCGCCCCGGCAAACCCCCGGTCTGCGCCCGGCGCCAGCTTTGACAACGCGCTGACTTCGGCTGCAAAAAGTTGTCCGTCAAGTTCGTTTGACAGCGCATTGGGCAGCGCGCCGGCCAGAGTTAAGCTTCTGGTCGCGCTGCCTGCGTCAAAACCCAGGTACTCCCGCCAGACATCATCCATGGAGTGTCCGGAAATCGCGATTGTCCGTCCTCCGCCGTCGAGCAGTCGAACGCTCATCTCCGTTGACCCGTCCGGTGTCCGCGCTTCAAAATACAGCGTGTTCCCTTGATATTGATAGGCTCCCGCCACCCCAAGCTTGTAGTCGGCCAGGAATATGGTCGTTTTAGGTGATTCCTGAGCCTGACTCTGCGCCGGCAACGCAATGAATGGAATCGCCGCCGCAAAAAAGGCCGGCCATAAAGCCAACCAGAACGAAAATCCACCCACCCTCTTATAGATCCTTGCGTGGTTGCAAGACTCCCTGCACGTCTGATTCTCAGGATTTGCCTTTGGTTCTCCCCTGGAAAGACCTGAAATAAACCGTTTCATCATGCTGTTTCCCCTTTCGTATCGAATTGCAACTCATCTGGAAGCGCAGTGGGCCGGCCACGCTCCTGATACCGGATGCCGCTGTCCGCTCCCGCTTCGTTCCATCAGGGCTAATGTAAGAGGGAATGAGCAAAATGGATCTTAAATAAGCCCGAAGAAAACCTTAAGATTGGTTTCACCGGCATTCTGGGGGAGCTAAACGGATGTTTCAGTTCGGAGACTTTCAACTTGATGTGCGCGAGCGCCGCTTTACACGCGGAGGTTCCGAGATCCCACTAGCCCCGAAAGCGTTCGATCTGCTGGCTCTCTTCGTCGCCCACTCCGGCGAACTGCTCACCAAAGAAGTGCTGCTACGCGAATTATGGCCGGATACCTTCGTCGAAGATGGCGTGCTTTCCGTCTACGTGTCAGTTCTTCGCAAGGCGCTTGGCGACACGCCCGGAACGACCAAACTGATCGAGACTTTACCGAAGAAGGGTTACCGCTTCACTGGGAGCGTGATGGAGACACGGGCGCCTGCCCCGCCCGGCTCACGCCCACGCTTCCGCGTTCTCGCAATCATCTCGACGGCGTTAATTGCCATCGCCGTTGCCTGGCAAATTCGGCAGCGCGGGCGGCATCCCGAGGTTACTCAGTATGCATTGGAGGCAGCGCGTCCCCTGACTAGTTCGACCGGGATCGTTTATCAGCCTGCGCTGTCCGCCGATGGAGAACGGGTCGCCTACGTCTGGGAGCCCTTCGATGGCGGTCCCATGACTATCTACGTCCAGGCGGTCTCTGGATCAGATCGCACTCAACTTACCAGGGTTCCGGGGTACAGTTTCGCCCCGGCATGGTCCCCTGACGGGCGGCAGATTGCCTTCCTTTATAGCACCCGCGATGGCGGCTCCGTTGACCTGATGCTCGCCGATCTCGGAAATCCTGGCTCCCCACGCAAACTCGTCACTTTGGGCAGCTTTGTCTCTTCCGAGTATCCACTGCCATCGCTCGACTGGTCTCCTGACGGCAAATTCCTGATAGGAGCCGACACCACCGGCGCCTCCCGCTATCCTTCTCTCGCCGTCATTTCTGTTGATAATGGCCAAAAAACGTTTCTCACCAGCGCTCCATCGCACGCTGCCGATATTGACGCCAGGTATTCTTGGGACGGCAAAACGATCGCTTTCAGACGATGCATCGGCAGTTCAGTCGACGATATCTATGCCATACCGGCGACGGGCGGCACGCCTCGACGGCTGACCAACGACCTCCGGCGCATTCGCGGTCTAACCTGGAGCTCAGAGGGACGAAGTCTGATCGTCGCATCGAACCGTGCTTCCGCCCTCACCTCTCTCTGGCGTGTTTTTCTCGATAGCAAGCCGGCCGTTGAGTTGACTACTCCAGTTGTTCATGCTTCGGCCCC
>CBAAAA010000217.1:0-7886 GCA_964658695.1 uncultured Solirubrobacteraceae bacterium
AGGGGAGTCGTTCTACAGGTTTTCTATAGGAGACTTATAGGCGGGCAGAGACGCGAACAGCGCGGCAGCAGCGATCACCATTCCGAGAGATCCCAGCAGGACGATGGCGTAGGAACCTGTCCGGTCGAAGAACTGGCCCATGACCAGTGGCCCGAGGGCTCCGGCGACGGCGTAGACGCACCAAGTGTAGCCGTAGAGTTCGCTGAAGCGCGCCAAGCCGAAGTAGCGGGTGAGCAGGAAGGGCACGGCATCGGATTCGGCTCCCATGCCTGCGCCCACCAGGATGGCTGCGAGAAAGGCGATCGGGACACTGCGGCCGCTCAGAACACAAGCGAAGCCTCCGCCACAGGCCACGAGGAGCAGGGCTGCGGCTCGTCCGGCTCTGAACTTATCGAGAAGATAGCCGGTTGAAAGTTTACTCATCAGGGCAGCCAGGCCGGCAACGGAGAGAACAGTGGCGGCTATCCCGGAGCCAAGACCACGGTCGGTGAGCAGGGCGGCCCAGTGTGCGTAGAGGCCGTTGGTTGCGAACGAGAACAGCAGTAGTGCGGCACAGATTCCGAGGAATGGAAAGCTGAGTAGAGCGCTGCCCAAGGGTTCTCGACGAGGTGGGGATTTTTCCGCCGGCCTATCCTTCGCTTCATCCTTCATGTCGTCATTCACATCGGGGGGTTCGAAGAGGAAGAGGGCGGCCAGAGGAAGGGCAATCAGCAGGATGGACGCTCCCAGGATGGCGTAGGCGACGCGCCAGCCATGGGCGGTGATGAGCGCCTGTGCCAGTGGCGGGAAGACCATTGAGCCGAGTCCCGAACCGGCCATGACGGCAGCCAGTGCCCGGCCCCGCGACCGATCGAACCACGCACTGACCACCCGCGCGTAGCCGAGTTGTGCGGTTCCGTTGCCGAATACTCCGAGGATCACGAAGGCGACCAGCAGGTGGGCGAGGTGGGGAGTCAAGAAAGCGAGCGAGGCGAAGGTCAGGCCGTAGATGAAGGTGCAGGGGAGAACGATGCGGCGCGCGGGAAAGCGGTCGAGCAGGCGGCCGATGAAGGGAGAACAGACGGCGATGGTGAGTGCGGTGCATGTAAAGGCCAGCGACACCTGGGAGCGCGACCACCCGAAGGTTTCGGTCAGCGGTTTGAGGAAGACGCCGAAAGTGTAAATGACCACAGAGGCGAAGCTGAAGAAGACGCCGCAGCAGGCAGTGAGCAGAACTAGACCACCACGCCTCGTTCGGGGAGGGCGCCTGAGGCCGGGGTTCAGGATTGCGGGAGTTGCCATAAATTGCGGACTTGCTTTGCTCCTGCGCGATGAGCTTCGTCGCTTATTGCGTGAACGCGGTTTTTGCGAAGTGAGCGCCGGATGAAGTAGTGGACGTGCTCCGATCGAGTGTAAGGATAACAGGGCGATCGGGTCGGGGCTTCGAACTTATGTTTGAGTGGCGGGTCGAACTTAGGGTGGGGAGGCGCAGTGCGGGAACGACCATTAGCCGGCGAATGTCGACGGTCAGCGATCGCCGGTGAACTGTTTTGCCGCGAAGAGTCCGATCTAAAGGCCGAGCGTCCGCTCGGAATGTCACACGAGCGGACCAGACCAGAGGGATATACTGATTGCGGTTCGAGTTTCCAGTCGTATACGGGCGCCGAGATTGATGGTCGAGCGAATCGTATCCAGCCGGGTCAGAGGATTTGGCGTTAGCCGGATTTGAATTGGGCTCACTTTTGTCAGCAGCTTCAGGCATGTTATGCACATCTATTGGGTCCCACTCCGCACGAGGATGACTCGAACTTTAGACCTGACTTCTCGGTTACCTTGTTTCCGCATAGAATGAGTGACAAAGAAGCCCATGATCGCAAGGTTTGCCGGTGTTCTGTGTGTGGTCTTCCTTGGGTTCGGACTGGGTCCTCCGCCTGATTCAATTCAGAGCTTTCAAGAAGCTCTTAATGTGAATCGAAAAGATTCACTTGCACACTTTCGGCTTGGTGAGCGGCACTTACGGCAACACGATTTGCAGGCTGCCAACGAATTTCATGGAGCATTGGACGGCGAGCCACACCCTAAGTGGATTGATGCGTGGGCGCATTTCGATCTCGAAGAGATATTTGACGTTACTAACCAGCGGGATCGAGCCGTGCGGGAGTATTACTTGGCCGCACAAACCGGAGATAATACGGAAGACCTACAAGCGTTGATCTCGGAACGTTCGCATCGAGCCCCGCTGCAAATGATATCGAGGGGCAGGACATTCTCGTTCGATATGTAAGTGTCCCCAAAGTAATCAAGCGGGTAGCTCCTATTTATTCGCCGGAGGCCCGAATCGCCCAAGTGGAAGCTACGGGTACCCTCGCGGCAACCATTGAAAGTAACGGCTCAGTGCGGGACTTGAGAGTGGTAAAGCCGCTCGGCCTTGGTCTCGATGAAGCGGCTAAAGCAGCAGCTGCTCAGTGGTCATTTGAACCGGGCAGGACAAAGGATGGCCCGGAACCCATGTTAACCACCATGGAACTTAGTTTCTTATCTGCGTCAAAGCAATCTCATTGGCACCTGGTTGGTGTCGAATTCGCAAGTCCAGATGGGACGTCACGCCCTCACCTGGTATCGGCGAAATACCCGCGTGGGAGCGGCATCAGTGCTGAAGCTGCGGATCAAGCACGCCTTGTCGGTGCGATGGGACGGCAAGAATGCGTTCAGCTTTCGTTCGATATAGATGCTGCCGGTCTCCCGATTCACGTTTTTGTTCAAAAAGGGCACCCCAGAGTGGGGCAAAGAAGCAATTCCTTTTCTCAGCGCTTAGAGGTTTTCCCCGGCCAGCAAGAATGGCGCCCCGGTCAACGTGTCTTGCTCAAGTCAGCTTGTTTGGGGAGAAAGACAGTTCACCGAGAGTTCGCTGAAGTGGGCTAATGAGGCATTTGCGCTTGATGCGACCGGCAGCTCGGCTCGTTGAGGCGCGATCGGGCCCGCTGGGGGAGCGAGCGAGCGGAACGGTTCGCGCGGCGAGTCTCCTGGCAAATGTCTGATTAGCGGCTGGTATCGCGATGAACTTCCTTGACGTTGTATTCGGCTTTTTTGAGACGCTTGGCGATCTCGCTTGCGATAAGCACCGAGCGGTGATGTCCGCCGGTGCAGCCGAATGAAATGGTCAAGTAACTCTTTCCCTCGCGAATGTAATGAGGCAGCAGATAAATAAGAAGGTCGGAGATCCTGTCGATGAACTCCATGGTTTGAGGATAAGAACGGATATATCTGGCGACGCTTGGATGCTTTCCGGTCAAATCCTTGAATTCCGGGATGTAATTCGGATTTGGGAGAAAGCGTACATCAAATACCAGATCGCTATCCGGAGGAACGCCGTGACGGAAGCCGAAGCTGTTCACGTGAACGACGATCTTGTTGGAGTCGGCCTGATCCTCAAATTTTCCGGAGATAACGCGGCGCAGGTCGTGGACATTCAACTTCGAGGTATCGATCCGCAGATCCGCGAGTTTTGCCAGCGGAGCAAGTCTTTCGCGTTCATCCTGAATACTGGTGAGCACTGTCGATTCGGAACCGAGCGGATGAGGCCGGCGTGTTTCGCTATAGCGCCTGCGGAGCACTTCGTCGTCCGCGTCGAAGAACACCAGCGCGCAGCGGAGGCGCTTCTTCAATGCCCGATAGATGCGAGGAAAGTCTTTGAGAGAGTCTCCCTCGCGAATATCGATCGCAAGCGCCGCGCGACGGCGCGTTTTTGAGTCTCCGGTCAGGTCCGCAAACTTCGCGATCAGCGGAATCGGCATGTTGTCGACCGCATAGAAGCCAAGATCTTCAAAAGATTTCAGCGCGGTGAGTTTACCGGAACCGCTCATTCCGGTGATGATGACGAGTTCCGCGCCCGTGATCGCTTCCGGCGGGGAAGGGGGGTGAGCTGAATCTTCCGGGAGCGCAGCCTTCTCTCTCGATTTGGGCATAGTCAGGCTGTTTGTACGCGGCACAGAAGTGTACCGCGTAGCTCTGAGTGTAGCGAACGTCCGGTTAGGACTCGATCAGATCGAAGTTCCCGTCATCGCGGCGGACCAGAACCGAAAGGCAGTTTTTGGAGGAGTCGCGATAGACGATGTAGTCTGCCTCGTGCTCCGCTTCCATCAAGGCTTCTTCGAGCGTCATGGGCTTGCGGCCGTCATCGTAGTTGACGCGAAAGACTTTCGGCTTTCGTCCATTCCCGTTGGAGGATCCATTCGCCGGCTTAGGCGGAATGGCCTGCTGCGCGCCGTTTGGAGTCTGGTCCCACGCTTCCTTGGTGGATCGGATAGCCTTGGCATCCCGATGTGTTTCGCGCCAGCGGTTGCGCAGTTCGATGATCTGCGTCTCCAGCTTCTCTACGGCGTGGCACAAGGAGGCTTCCAGGTCAATGTCAGAACCCTCCCCAAGCAAAGCGTGGTCGTAGAACTGAACCTTGATTTTTATCTTATGGAGATGACGCTCCAGGTGATGGGTGATATGAGCTTCGCGTTCGCCACGCTGCTCAATCATCTTGCTCAACTTGGAGAGCTTCCCTCCGACCTTTTCTTCTAACTCGGGAGTAAATTCCTTCGTCTTGCCGGAATAGATGAGTTTCATCGGTCCTCCATTGGAAGGGAGTTTGCGGCAGGCTATCCCGCAACCCCCCACAAAGCTGTAAATATTTACGCGCGGACTCGTCTCTGGTGAGTGGACGGGATTTTCATGTCTTCGCGATACTTGGCGACGGTGCGCCGAGTGACTTGAATTCCCTCCGATTGGAGGCGAGCGGTGATTTGTTCGTCGGTAAGCGGATGAGTGGTGTTTTCATCTTCGATCATTTTCTTGACCCTCCGTTTGACGATCAACAGCGGCGTAGCGCTTCCCGACGGGCCTTGTACCGCTTCAGAGAAGAAGTATCTTAGCTCAAACACCCCTTGCGGAGTATGCGCATACTTGTTAGCGACCGCGCGGCTTACCGTTGACGGGTGAACACCAATCTCTTCGGCAACCTCTTTGATCATCATAGGCTTCAACTGATCAATGCCATCTTCCAAAAATTCCGTCTGCCGGCGGATGATCGAATGGCAGACACGCAGAATCGTCTGTTTGCGCTGCTCGATATTCTTGATGAGCTGCAAGGCCGATGCGTAACGCTCCTTAACGTAATTCCTGACGTCCTTGTTGGGTTCCTGATCGCGATCGATCATGCGCTTGTACTCGCCGTTGAGACGAAGCTGCGGAACGTCATCTTCGTTCAGATTGATCAGGTAATCGTCGCCGTCCTTGGTGATGTAGACGTCCGGCTCGACCTGACGCGCTCCGGCACCAGAGAAACGCAGCCCGGGAGCGGGATCCAGGTGCCGGATGACACTCACGGCGATCTGAATGTGATCAAGGGGACGGCCAAGCACCTTAGCCAGGAGGCTCATCTGACGGCTCTCAAGCAGCTTCAGATGATCGTGAACGATCGTCCAAGCAACGCCGCCGCGTGATCCGCGCGACTCGAGTTGCAGCAGCAGGCACTCACGAAGCGTGGTCGCGCCGACTCCGGTGGGGTCAAGCGACTGGACAGCGCGAAGCCCCTGCCGGGCGTCGTCGAGGCCGATTCCTTCCGCTACCGCGATCTCTTCTAGCGGCGTTGTGAGGTAGCCGCTCTCTTCGAGATTGCCGATGATGCTGTTTGCTGCCTGGCGAGCCTTGGGCGAAAGAACCAGTACGCTCAGCTGTGATTCCAGATGGTCGGCCAGTGTGACCGGTGAGGAGAGAAAGGTTTCGAAAGACGGCTTCTCGATCGACTCGCCTACTGGACTCTTGAATCCGGGGTCGAGATAATCATCAAAAAAACTGCCGAAATCGATCTCCTCGAATGGGTCTGATTCGGTTTTGACGGGCTCGTCGGCTGGCAGCGCACCGGCTTGAAGGTCGGCTGTGATTTCTGATGGAGCACTCTCGACGTCAGCGCCGGAGTCATAGGTGCCGAGAGTTTCAGGGGCCTCGACTCTGTCCAGGATGGCCTGATCGGCCGGTTCGGGCTGCCGTTCCCGCTCGAGAAGCGATTGCACCTCAGCCGGAGTGAGATCCTCCGACGCATCGGCGGATTCCTCGAGCACCGGGTTCTCGGCCATCTCATTTATGAGCATGTCTTTCAGCTCTAATCTATTGAGCTGAAGGACCGTCACCATCTGGACAAGCCCGGGCGTGAGTATCTGCTTTTGCTGGACGCCTAAATGTAGCCGTTGCGAAAGCGAACTCATGGGCTTCAGTTTAACACCGCAACGGATTTGTCCGATGCTGAGGAAGCTTAAGATTTTACTGGTACTTAGCGCAAGCTCGGCTCGGGTTGGCCGATGACATTCGAGGGGAAATAGAAGTTCTCGCCGAGATAAATGCGCTTGACTTCCGGGTCATTTCCCAGAGATTCCGGCGATCCTGCGCGAAATATCCGGCCGGCGCTAATGATGTAGGCGCGATCGGTGACGGCCAGCGTCTCGCGCACGTTGTGATCGGTGATGAGGATGCCGATGCCCTTGTTTTTGAGATCCGCGATGATGCGCTGGAGTTCCAGAACCTGGATGGGATCGATTCCGGAGAACGGTTCGTCCAGGAGAATGAAGTCGGGTTCAAGGACCAGCGAGCGGGCAATTTCGCAGCGCCGGCGCTCGCCTCCCGACAGCATGTATCCCTTGCTGTGCCGAACGGTGTCGAGGCCCAGATCATCGATGAGATTGCGCATGCGCTCCCGCCGTTGATGGCCGCTGAGCGGAAGGGTCTGCAGGATGGCCATCAGGTTGTCTTCCACGCTCAGTTTGCGAAACACCGAGGCTTCCTGCGGCAGATAGCTGACACCTTTACGCGCGCGCTGGTACATCGGGAGCTGGGTAATCGGCTGGCCATCCAGGAGAACGTCGCCCGCATCGGGACTGATGAGGCCCACGATGATGTAAAAAGAAGTGGTTTTTCCAGCGCCGTTCGGTCCCAAAAGACCGACGACCTCGCCGCGCTCCACTCGTACCGTCACATTGTCAACCACCCGGCGACCGCTATAAGACTTAGAAATTTCAACAGTTTGTAAAGTTCGGTTTCCCTTGGCGACTGACACGTAAGATGAACCTTCTTGAGAGAACGCTATGTCCTATGATACGGAAGCGCACCCGCGCACGTTGCCTGGACTTGACCCGAAAGCTAGCTGCTGTCCTGATTGTCGCGCTGGCGTGCCTTCGCCTGGCGCATCTTCATCTTCTCTGGGCGGATGAAGACTACCATCTGGCCGCAGCCATCAACATCCTGCACGGCAGAGTGCCATACCGGGATTTCTGGTACGACAAGCCGCCGCTCACAGCGTTCTACTATCTGCTGATTGGCGGGCATGACGGATGGCTGCTGCGAATCCTTGACGCGGCTTATGTTTTGATCGCATGCCGTCTTGCTTTCGAGCTGGCCCGAAGTTGGTGGAGCGAAGCGGAGGGCATACTGGCGGCGCTCCTGATGGCCTTTTACTTCGCGTTCTATTTCCCTTCCGCGGTGATTGCGTTTGCGGCGGATGCGGTCATGCTGGTCCCTCATCTGGCGGCCATTTACTGTGTTCAGCGGCGTTGGGCCATCGCCTCCGGAGTTTTCTGCGGGATTGCGTTCCTGGCAAACCCCAAAGCAGTATCCGTCCTGGCCACTTGCGGTTTGTGGCTTCTATCGGCCCGGATTCTTTTGGTGCTGCTGGGGTTTGCGATCCCGCTTCTGTTGACGTGTGGTTTTGCGGCTGCCTTCGGGATGTGGCCGGGCTATGCGGAACAAGTATGGCATTGGGGTTTCCTGTACGCGAAAGGCACTCCGGTGGCATCGCCTTTTCGCACGGGCGTGGTCCGCACATCGGACTGGGCGGCCTTTCATTCCGCCTTGGTCGCCGGGATGATTTT
>CBAAAA010000218.1:0-7879 GCA_964658695.1 uncultured Solirubrobacteraceae bacterium
CACAATCGGGCAAAGTAGAGTTGTGAGCGGCAAGAGTAGGAAGCACAGAGGAAGCGGAAAGCAAATGGTCGAGAAAACAAATTACGACGCCAGCCTGTGCCCTGTTCCGAGGACGCCACTAATCAAGGAGAATAAAACAATGAAAAAGCTATTTGCATCGAGCATTTTGACCGCAGTCGCGGTTCCGTTCCTGATGGCCGCTCCGGCTGCCAGCAAGGCCCAAAATACCTCTACCGACACCACCATGAGCAGCACTGCCAAGAAGACACATAAGAAAAAGGTGAAGAAGAACTCCACTGGCACGACCGAGAGCAGCACGGCAGCAACGTCCACCAAGTAACAGCAGTAAGACTGATCCTGTGGGCCCGAGACTTCGGTTTCGGGCCCTTTTTGTGTCTATGCAGCCGTTTGACAAACGGTTCTGAAATACCCTAATGTCAATGGAGAATGAACAAATGTCAGGGCGGGCTTTTTCGGCTCTGCCCCTTGTTACTGTTGGGAATCTTACAAACTTCGCTCCCGGCGCAAGAAGCGGCCAGCATCTCTGGACAGGTTACCGATGCGTCCGGGTCGGTATTGGCGCACGCCAGCCTGTCGGTCCGACATCTCGAGACAGGGGCAGAGAGACAGGTTTTGACGGATGACGCCGGCCGGTATAATGTCCCTTCGCTTCCCGTCGGAGCATACTCGCTGACAGCGTCGCTGGCCGGGTTCAAATCCGAGACCCGCACCGGAATCCGTCTGGTCGTCGGACAAGCTGCCAGTGTAAATCTCTCATTGCAGGTCGGTGATCTCCAGCAGGTTGTGTCGGTCGAGGAGAAGCCTGACGTAGTTTCAGTGTCCACACAGCAGACGACAGGTCTGGTCGGGGAGAAGCAGGTCAAGGATCTACCGCTCAACGGCCGTAGCTATGACGAGCTTTTGTTGCTCAATCCGGGGATCGTGAACTACAGTTCCGAAAAGTCGGGAGGAGTGGGCACGTCGAACTCGGCTATCGGGAATATGTTCTCGGTGTCTGGCCGGAGACCGCAGGAAAGTATTTTTCTGTTGAACGGCATCGAATACACCAGCGCATCGCAGATCAATTTGACGCCCGGGGGCGCGAGCGGGGAGTTGCTGGGGGTGGACGCGGTCCGAGAGTTCAACGTGCTGACCGATTTTTATGGAGCCGAGTACGGCAAACGCCCGGGGGCGCAGGTGAACATAGTCACCTCCTCTGGAAGCAACCAGATCCACGGGACGGTCTACGAATTTCTCCGGAACAGCGATCTTGACGCACGCAACTTTTTCGACCAGAAGAATATCGCGCCTTTCAAGCGCAACGAGTTCGGAGGCGCGCTGGGCGGCCCAATCAAGAAGGACAAGACGTTCCTGTTCGGGAACTATGAAGGCTTCCGTCAGCGCTTGGGACTGAGCGATGCGTCGCTTGTTCCGGACAATTGTGCGCGCAAGGGTTACCTCTCGAATTCCAACGGTGTTTGTACAAAGCAAGTAGGGTTGTCTTCCGCTTCGGCGAAGCTTCTGTCGCTTTGGCCGCTCGAAAATGGACCGGATCTGGGAGGAGGGATCGCTTACTCGTATAGCAATCCAATACAAGCCATTCGGGAGGATTTCGGCACGACCCGCGTCGATCATGTGTTCTCGAACGCCGACACGCTTTCCGGTGTTTATACGGTCGACGACAGCGCCGACAACACTCCAACAGCCAATCCCTTCACCACCGTGGTCGAGACCCTGCGCGAACAAGTGATGAGCGTGCAGGAGACGCATGTTTTTTCCCCGAATTTCATCAATACGGCGCGGTTCGGTTTCTCGCGCGGAGCGTTCTTTTTCAATAGCGAGGCTCCGGATGTCGGGACCTCCTGGATCTCCGGGCAGCCGATCGGTGCGGTCATCATCGGCGGCGGCACAGGCGGCAACGGGGCAACGCAGATCAGCAACGCGGGTACCCAGGTAACCAGCAACACAGTGGCGGTCAGAAATCTGTTTACTTACACGGACCAGATCAATATCACAAGAGGTGCTCACCAGATCGAGGCAGGGGCATGGATACAGCGCATTCAGGCGAACGATACGTTTGCACAAGCGCAATATGGCCAGGCTTCGTTTTCCAGCCTGAGTACTTTTTTGGAAGGCGCAGTTGGAACCTTCACAGCAGTGCCCAGTCCTACTCCGCTTGGCTGGCGCTCACTGCAGGGCGCTGGTTTTGTACAGGACACGATTCGGCTGAGCGGGCGTCTTGAACTGAAGTTGGGATTTCGATTCGAGTCGACGAACGGCTGGAACGAGGCGCATGGCAGAGCTTCTAACTATGTCTTCGGAGAGGGGGGCGTTTTGTTGACGGAGCCGCAGGCCGGCTACTCAGCGCTTACCGTAAACCGTGCGAAATTCCTGCCGCAGCCTCGCATTGGCTTGGCTTGGGATCCGTTCGGACACTCCAGCACAGTGATCCACGCTGGATTCGGATTGTATAACGGACTGCTGGACGATCTAAGTTACCGGTTGGATCAGAATGCCCCGTTCAACACGACGGTGTCGCTGAAGAATGTGGCGCTATCCAGCTTGAATATTGTGCCCGGAGCGGCTCTTCCATCTGGCGGCCTAATCTCTCCCGCCGGTGTTCAGCCCGACATGTATACGCCGACCATCGCCAGTTGGACGTTCCGCATTGAGCAGAAGCTATCGAGCTCGACCTCGCTCGGCTTAGGCTATGTAGGATCGCACGGCTACCATGAGATTCTTTCGGTCGACGCCAATGAGCCCGTTCCGACGATCTGCCCGGCTTCTCCGTGTCCCGCAAGTCTCGCAGCCGGAACGACCTACTATCCCAAGGGGGCTCCGCTTGCGAATCCTAAGCTCGCGAATAGTACGACCTGGCTTTCGGAGGGCGTGAGTTCCTATAATGCTCTGAACGTTGATGTGAATCGACATTTCTCCGGCGGCTTGCAACTGCGTGGCGTCTACACTTTTTCCAAGAGCCTGGATGACGGCGGGACGCTCGCCACAGCCGTTGGGGCAAACGCTCCAGCCTTTGTCATGTACCCTGGCAATACCAAGCTCGATTGGGGGCCGTCCACCTTCGACGTTCGCAATCTGGGGGTGGTGAATGGCGTCTACGAACTGCCTTTCGGCCGAGGCAAGCGGTTCGCGAATTCCTCTAAGAGTTGGGTTAATCAGGCAATTGCAGGCTGGTCAGTAGCTTCTATCCTCACGCTGCAGTCCGGCTTTCCATTTACGCCGCAACTGGGATTCAATCCCACTAACAATGGAGATAGCAGAAACCCAATTCGGCCTTCCTGGAACCAGAGCTTCAGTGGTCCGGTGATTCTTGGCAGCCCGAACCAATACTACAATCCGAACGCATTTGTGGCGCCGGCCAATGGGACCTATGGCGACGTGGGGCGCAACGTTCTTCTCGGACCGAACTCAGCCACGCTCGACTTTTCCGCTCTGAAGACTTTTTCCCTTAGTGAGAAAGTCAGGCTTCAATTTCGGTCAGAGTTCTTCAACATTTTGAACCATAGCAATTTCTCAACGCCGAACCCTGTCGTGTACACCGCGGCGAATTCAGCACCCTCGAGCACAGCGGGGGTGATCAGCGCTACATCCACCACCTCCCGGCAGATTCAGTTCGGTTTGAAACTTCTCTGGTAAGCAGGTTGTGGTCTCCTCCTTTAAGCGAGAGAAGACCACAACAGCTGTCTATGACTACTGAACTGTCACTGTTGTGCTAACCAAATTGTTGCTATTGGCATCCTGAAACCCGGAGGTGATGATCGGCGCGCCTGTCGGCACCGGGATGGAGGATGGCCATGAAACGGTTATTTGAGCCTGAGCATTACTGGACGCATGCCAGGCCATGTAGGGATTGTTGTAGTTACCGTTTGGAGTATACGAAGAAATCAGGGGAGTGTAGGTATAGTTGGTCACGCTGGCCAGGTCTGTGCCTTTTACCGCCAGAACAGCATTTCTCAACGTTTGATTCGGCAGATAGGTCGGCGGTGTGGTGATTTGGAATCCATCAACCGTAATCCCATTACCGATCAGAAGCGCCGTGACCGGAGTCACCGTCGAAGTCAGACTTATGTTCTTGAAAGTTAAGTTACTCAAGGGGTAAAACTGAGCGCTGCTCGTAGCGGAGTAAATGACCGGCGTGATGCAATTACCCGGCACATTGGCGCATAAGTTATACGTGCTCTTCCAAGTCATGTTGCTGAAGGTGATGTTTTGATCTTCGTACAGAGTTTGAATGAGCCCCTCCGGATGCTGCGACGTAATGTTATTTATTAAGCCACCGTTAATGCTCTTGATCGCAAATGTACCCCCGGCGTTTGCGTTGCTATAAGTATCGGGTCCTTCAGTGACATTCTCTATGGTGACATTGGTGCTTTCCAGGTCCGCGATGGCAGTACCCGAATCGTTCGCCTGATAGGTGTCGGTCGCGTACAGGAGATGACCTGGAGCGCCAATTCCTGTGCTGCCGCGTCTGTCAGCCGATATGTTGCTGATCGTGACGTTGTTTTGACCAGCAATGGTGAGCCCGCCTCCGAAATCATGAATTTGAACATTATCGATCTGGTTGCCGTTGGCAAGCGTTGTCAGACCACCGCCGCCCGTCAGAATTACTCCTTTCCCTTTCAGATTGATCGCTGCTCCAAATATATGGAAGTTGTCGTGATGGGCGGAATCGAAAAGTAAGTTGTTGAAAGTCGTGTAGTCGGAGTCAAACACAAAGGCGAACGTAAACATTTCTCCATTGCTGCCGGACATCTCGTTCGGATGAGGATAAGTCGAGTCATACCCGAGCAGCTTTAACAATGTCATATCTCCATACGGAAAGTAAGTGGACATGGTTCCCGTGAAGCTGAGATGTAAATTCGATATGCCCGAGTGCGAAGCCTTCGCAAATACGAAGATCGGAACACTGGTGCTGCGCCACTGGAGTGTGCTGCTGAACGTTCCATTTGCCGCGAGTGTCCCGGTTATAGTTGTGTTGGGAGGCACCGCCAGAAGGCTGGCTGCCGTGTACCATGGAGCCGTTGGTACATTCTGGGCCAACTCCGGGAAATCAACCAGAAACGTTCCGGCTGGCACGATCAGAGTCCCACCTCCAGCCTGTGCAAACATCCCGAACGCATTTTGGAATGCCGTGCGGCAATTGTATCCGGCTCCGCCACATTTTGGATCAAAGTCTTTGATGCTGAACGTGGTAGTGCTAGTTGGGCTGGAATTCTGGCTGAAAAAGGGGTTTGCGGCTGCCGAACTACTGACCGGGGTGATCGTCAGGGCATTCAGCAGGGCCGCGGTGTGTTGGTTATTTCCGCCGGTCGCCCGGACTGCAACCACCAGCGTGTTGTTAGTGACCTGTGCCAGCATAGACGCGGTCTCCGGCGTCTGACATAAGAAACTGATTGGCGTGCCGAAGTTCCAATTCGTGTCGACCAGGCTGGCTTGAGACTGCAAACTCAGTGGACCCCAGACCAGGCCAGCCCCAGGCTCTAAATTTGCGAAGCTGCCTGTGCAATTGCCGACACCAAACATCATCTGCACCGCGTATGTTCCATTCGGGACCCGGAACTCGTAGCGAATGTCATCGCCGGATGTTTGTTTATAGGTTTGCCACACAAGGTGGTTGTACACTCCGTTCCACGCGTTATCCGCAGCGGCGGCGTTGACCGCCGTGTAGTTGCCGGTCTCAGCTCCCAGATCGGGAAGCCACGTCAACCCGCGGTCGTCCGTGGTCGAAACTGTGCTGCCGGCGTCCATCCGTATTACCCCGCTTGGAATAACGGTGAGTCCGATGGTCGTGGTGGCGTATGGAATGGTGTTAGCCGCGGCAACCAGTGTCAGACTCACATTCTGAGGATTGCTCACCGAGGAAGGAGGCGTATAGTAGCCACCTGAACTGATTGTCCCGCCGTTCGAAGGATTGAGGCTCCACGTAATCAATTGATCGTTGCTGCCGGTAACCCATCCCGGAATCTTAAACTCCGGAGTGCCGGCCTGAACGACAAGATGCGGCTCCGGCGTTCCAACCATCGCTGGCTGCAGCGCGACCGGCACCCGCACCACATTCTTGGAATTCGTGAAGTCCGTAACAGTCAGCAGAGCAAAGCTCACTGGATACACAAACCCGTTCAGGGGATTGATTGCGGTGGAGGTCGGAGACAGCATGTAGCTGGACTCATTCACCACCTCAAAATCGGAAGACGTCAGCGCATCGCCGCCGAGTGATTGCAGAGCCTGAAACGTACCGGCATCCTCTGTAACATCGCTCGAAAAGGAGATTTCGCCATCGTTTCCAGGTCCGGCCAGGATCATTCCATACTGCTGCAATGCCGACAAAACACGTTGCGCGGCCGTCGGGAAGCTTGAGATATTGAACGAAGCTTTCAACCGGAAGCGCGTGCCCGCCGGCGGCGCACCACTCTGCGCGCCACTGCTCCCTGTCGCCGGCCATCGAACGCCTGAACCCACGCAAGCAGCGCACGCGGTGAAACGCAACGCATGGCTGATGTGGCCGGCATAAATCTCGCTAAGATGCACCGTTAGCGCAGCCAAAGGCAGTCCCGACTCGTCCGCACTCCCACCACCGGTCCCCGTCGAGGGCAGCGCGTAGCTTGTCGAGGAATACGTCCATCCGCTCTCGGCGGTACAGGTCGGGCATTCAGTCAGCGGAACGCCCTGCTGATTCGTCTCATAGAACTGGCACGTCTGAGTATTTACCGACACCATGTGATGGTCCATGTCCTCATCCGTCGTAAACGCTCCATTCTGGCGTTTCATCGAACTCGCTGGCGGGGCGGGAAAGGCGGCCCCATTCAATTGTGTGGTGGACCGAAACTGCTGTGCCGCCATCGCGCTCGCGTTGTTTACGACATTAGTTCCCCACTTAAAGCCCAGGTTCGCTCCGCGTGAGAGCACAAACCCAGTCCACGCCCCCGACTCAGGATCCACCGGCAGCTTACCAATGCTCATGTTGAAGACCGAATCATTTGGACCCACCATGCAACCGTTTAGCAGATGCTGCGGATACAAGCCTGTTGCCGGCGCTTCGTAAGTCACGCTGGTGGGGCTCTTTACCGTAACCTTCCCGTAGCCGAAGAACCCAAACTTCACAGGTCGGTCCGCCATGATCGTTACGCTCCCTCCCGCGCTAACAGAGGGTGCAGCCGGACTCATCATAATTCCCTGCGCCGAGACCACCGGAGCAGAAACAGAAAACAAAAAACACAAGAGCGACAACGTCTGAAAAAAAGTAATTTTATGAAAATACATGGATAACCTTCTTTAGAAAAGTGCCGTCAACAACTGCCCACCATTCGGGCGTGGTGACGTTAAGGGTCAGTTAGTAGATCGGAAATATGGCTTCGCGACCGGAGTCGCAAGCACCGTTTTGCCGGTAGAAAAACTTAAGAACGGGGCAACGGATGAGTGTGAGGATTACAGAAAGAGCAAATGAAAAAGCGACGGTGCCAACCAGTACATAAAAGCAAAATCGCGTTATTCACTCGTTAAGACTTCCTCATAATGAGTAGCTTGGCTCACGCATTGCTCTCATGGAAATCTAGAAACGGCTGTCGAAACAATCTGAAGTGATCGCTGCATCAGGCGCGCCGTACGGCGGCTTGAAAAAATGATCGAGTACGACTCTACGGGACTGCGGTGCGGGGAGTTCCCTGAGTTCACCGTCTTTCATGAAACTATGCTCTTGTGGTCATTCGCATCTTTGCTCATAGTTGATGCGAGCCGTCACCCCGTCTGAGAATTACTCACGTACACAGACCGAGGCCAGACGCAGTCAGTCAGAATTAAATTAGACATGTATCAGAGCACAGGCGAGCGCTGGATAGATTTAGGTGTTCTCATTCTGGTTAAC
>CBAAAA010000219.1:0-7807 GCA_964658695.1 uncultured Solirubrobacteraceae bacterium
CCTCCAATATTCATCGCGCAGCTCACGAATCTGTTCAATCGCGCTTCTTAGACCCGGAGCTGTGCGAGACATGCCACAGTAGTCCCATACGATCTTGCCGAGTTCCCGATGGAAGGAATCAACGGTCCGTCTGCCGTTGATCGAGAGCAGCTTTTTCACCGTCTCCTGAACGCAAGCGACCGCATTACGAACCTCAGGATGGGCTTCGCTCACCGCTCCCAACTTATTGTTCGCAATGTAATCGCCAACCGTGTAGGGAATGATGAAGTAACCGTCCGACAAGCCCTGCATTAAAGCGCTGGCGCCGAGCCTGTTGGCGCCATGATCGGAGAAATTCGCCTCCCCCAGGACAAACAGCCCGGGAATCGAACTCATCAGGTGATAGTCCACCCACAGGCCGCCCATCGTGTAATGGATGGCCGGGTAAATGCGCATTGGGACTTTGTAAGGATCCTCATCAGTGATGCGCTGATACATGTCGAACAGATTGCCGTAGCGCTCTTCGATAGTCTTCTTGCCAAGCCGGTGGATCGAGTCAGTGAAATCAAGATAGACTCCCAGCGCGGTCTCTCCAACTCCTCTGCCCTCGTCACAGACCGTCTTGGCGTTGCGCGAAGCAACGTCTCTTGGAACAAGGTTGCCAAAGCTTGGATACCGGCGCTCCAGATAATAGTCACGATCCTGTTCCGGTATCTGATCCGGAGAACGCTTGTCTCCCTTCTGTTTCGGTACCCAGATTCGACCGTCGTTGCGCAGCGACTCGCTCATAAGCGTCAACTTCGATTGGTAATCTCCCGAGACTGGAATGCACGTCGGATGAATCTGCGTGAAACACGGATTAGCAAATAAAGCGCCGCGTTTATGGGAGCGCCAGGATGCTGTGACGTTCGAACCTTTGGCATTGGTGGAAAGATAAAAAACGTTCCCGTATCCACCGGTTGCCAGAATTACCGCATCGGCTATATGAGTATCAACGCTGCCGGTCACCAGGTTACGAGTTACAATTCCTCGCGCCCGGCCATCGACCACAATCAGATCGAGCATCTCGGTCCGCGGAAACATCAACACCGATCCGGCCTGTATCTGCCGCTCTAACGCCTGGTAGGCGCCGAGCAGAAGCTGTTGTCCAGTCTGCCCGCGCGCATAGAAGGTACGAGAAACCTGAGCGCCCCCAAACGATCGATTATTCAGTGTTCCGCCGTACTCACGGGCAAACGGCACTCCCTGCGCCACGCACTGATCAATGATGTCAACACTGATCTGCGCTAGCCGGTATACGTTCGCTTCGCGCGCCCGAAAATCGCCTCCCTTTACCGTGTCGTAAAACAGCCGGTAAACACTGTCACCGTCATTCTGATAATTCTTTGCCGCATTGATGCCGCCTTGCGCCGCAATCGAGTGCGCTCGACGGGGTGAGTCCTGAAAGCAGAAACACTTGACGTTATATCCCAGCTCGCCGAGAGTTGCGGAAGCGGAAGCGCCCGCCAGTCCTGAACCCACCACAAGCACCGAGTGACGCCGCTTGTTTGCGGGGTTCACCAACTTCATATCGAAGCGGGTTCTATCCCATGCGCTTTCAATCGGACCGGAAGGAAGTCGTGAGTCGAGGTTCATCTATTTCACCAGTCCGAGCAAAACACTTACCGGGATTGAGATGTATCCAGCAACAATCACGATCGCGAAAATCAGTGCCGCCTGCCTCAATATCGGAGTATGCCTGGGGTGATTAATACCCAGCGACTGGAACATGCTCCACGCGCCATGCCGGATGTGGAAGCCGAGCAGAATCATGGAGAAGATGTACCAGGCCGACACGTACCAGACCTGAAAGCCCGCGACTACGTTGTGATACACGTCGGCGTCTACGAACAGGCCGCCTGGGTGAATCACGCCGGCCGTTAGATGCAGCAGATGGAAGATGATGAACGCCAGCAGAATCGGTCCGCTCCAATACATGGTTCGCGACGCGTAGGTCGAGGCAATGTTGTCGCGTTTGAAGTAAGCCACCGGACGAGCCGATGACTTTCTCACTGCCAATTCAACTGACGCCCAAATATGAAGCAACACCGAAATCAGAAGGAAGATACGAGCACCCCACAGCAGTTCCGGTGCGCCGTGAAGGAAACGGCCGTACGCGTTTAGCTTCTCCGGTCCCTCAAATACCTGCAAGTTGCCCAGCATATGAACGGTCACGAATCCAAAGAGAATTGCGCCCGTGAGCCCCATTACGGCTTTCTTGCCCGTCGTCGAGGACCAGAAATTAGGCGGTCGAATCTCAGCGGCGCCGATTACGGTTGAAGCCATTTATGTTCCTGATGTGGGAAGAACTATAGCTACGAACGCTTCCATCCTCCCTAATCCATCGTAACTTACCTTTAAGGTTAGGCCGCCGCAACGGAGCTAAACTAACCCTGTATGGAATTACCGCGCTCAACGAATGAGTCCTGCTAATACCAGCGTCGTCGAAACCGGGCTCATTTCCTATTCGCTGCCATCTGAGCTTCGACAGGCGCTCTCCGAAGCGCAACGAGACTGGGATAGCGCGGCGAACACCGCCCGGCTTTGGAAAGCGGATCCTTCTCTGTGGGGCGTTGTTAATCGACAACTGAACGACATTTCCAAATTCAAAGCGCTTTCAGCAGAAGTCAAAGAGGACGGCTTCGCCCACGTGCTGCTACTCGGCACTGACGGATCAGCTTTAGCTGCGCAAGTCCTCAATGATGTCTTCGGAAAACAGCATGGATCCCCCACTTTGATGGTCGTCGATTCCCTCGATCCAATGCGGATTAGAAAGTGCCGTTTAGCAATCCGTCCAGGGCGAACTCTCTTTTGTGTCTCGAGCAATACGGATAGCGACATGGGAATCGCGCCGCTTGTCAGATACTTCTTCGAAGAGACAAGGGCAGTCATCGGTGACCGGGCTGGACAAAACTTCGTTGCAATCACGGACGCAGAATCCAAGCTTGCACTTTTGGCGAATGAGCTTGGATTTCGACGCTTGTTTTCGAGCGAGATGGGTGCTCGAGGATGTTACTCCGCGTTTTCTGATCTCGGACTGGTCCCGTTTGCCGCGGCAGGACATGACGCCGAAAAATTGTTAAAGCATACCGAACGCATGCTCCGCCTGTCCAGGAACGAAAGCTCGCACGAGAATCCAGCCGTTACGCTTGGTCTTATCCTTGCGACCTCAGCCGCAAAGTTTGGATATCGAAAAGTGACTCTGCGATGCTCACAGTCGATAGAAGGGTTAGGATCCTGGATTGAACAATCGGTTTCCGCTCTCAACCTGATTACAATCGACCGTGAACCAATCTCGGGGATAGAGAATTACAACTCCGACCGTATCTTCATCTACATCAGATACTCGCGCGACCCTGACAAGCAGCAGGAGATGCATATTTCCGCGCTCGAAGACGCGGGAAAACCTGTGATTCGAATGGAGATTGAAGATCTGAGGGATCTCGGGCAGATCCTTTTCCAATGGCAGATGGCAACAACGGTTGCCAGTATCGTGATGCGTATCGATCCATGCAAACAATTCACTGCAGCTGCCACAATTTCGCAGGTCAGAGAAATTGAGGTCCTGAATCAAGGCGGCCTTAAGTTGTTTACCGATCCCGAGAACGCTGCCTTCATTGCCAGAAAGGGGGAATCGCTTGGCGGCCTCATTCGCCGTCATCTCGATCGCCTCAGACCCGGTGATTTCTTTGCTTTGCTAGCCTATTTTTCCAGGATGCCGGAGCACGAAGAGTTGCTAAGCGGTTTGCGAAAGCAGATCATGGAGTCCAAGCAGGCAGCTACCGTTCTTGGGTTTGGTCCCCATTTTCAGCAGAACGCGGGCCGAGCTTTTGAGAACGAATTGAACTCCGGGGTTTTCCTGCAGATCACCTGTGATGAGGCCGAAGACATTCCCATACCAGCATCGCACTCCACATTCGGCTCCACCAAGGCGAAGCAGGCGCAAAGGGACTTTCAATCGCTGGCTGAACAGAAGGCGCGTATTCTCCGCGTCCACCTCGGATCCGATCTGATGAAAGGGCTGCAACAGCTTCGAGACCTGGTTTGTGCCGCAATCGAGCACTGATGCATGTGAGAGCATCGAAGCATGGCTGAGGTCTCCACAATTCCTACCCCGGCGACCCATCCAGATCTGGACCAGCGCACAAGCACGGCCGGGCTTCGCGCCATCGCCACGCTCGAAGCGGCCAAAGGGATTGGGGTCATCCTTCTGCTCCTCATTCTGTTAGGCGTTCATCGACGCGCCGAGGGTTTGGTCGAGGATCTGCTTTATCACTTGCACATCGATCCTGACCGGCGAGCCGCCCAAGCGATTTTGCACGCGGCTGACCGGCTTACGGACATGCGCCTATGGACCATTGCAGCCGCAGCCCTCAGTTACGCAGCTGTGCGCTTCATCGAGTCCTGGGGCTTATGGCACCGGCGCGTTTGGGCGGAGTGGTTTGCGCTCCTGTCGGGCGCACTCTATTTGCCATGGGAAGTTCTCAAGGTTGCCGAGCATGCGACCTGGATGCACGTTTCCATTCTGACGGTCAACCTGGCCATTGTCCTGTACATGCTTTTTGTGCGGATTCGATCCCTGCGCTCCAGTCCCCTTGCCACGATCTTCTAACTCACCTTACTCGTCAGCTTGTAAATGAAATAGTCTTCTTCAAATGCTTCCGATCCCGTAAAGTCTGCCATCAGCTGCACCTCTGCTCCGCTCTTCTCGATAGCGAGTTTTTCCTCCGGCTCCATCGGCCTGACGAGTAAAAGAATCAGCTGCTGTGAGTGCAGCTTATCGAACGCCTGAATTGTATATCTCGGAATATCGCTTTGATCAAAGTCATCCCGACGGCTGGAAAAGAGCGTGTAGCTGTCAGAGCAGCGGCAGTCGAGAAAGTAAATGGGTCGATTTAGCAGCACTGCAATTCCCGCCGCGGAGGTGTCCGGCGTACCGACCAGCGCGGCATATTGATAATGATGAGATTGAATCCAGTGAGCCGTCGCTTGGGCGTTGCCAAACGGCTCGGTCCACATCAGGGCGCTGAAAATCACGCCTGAGATGGCGGACATGCAGAGAAGCACCGTGCTGGCCCTCGGCACGTCCGATCTCCTGAACCGCTGCAGCCAGAGAGCGCCCACGTAAGCAACGAACGTAATCCCCCAGTTGCGCATGTTACCGGTGAATACGACGAACCCAAAGGCTGCCGCGCCAAGGCTGGCTAGCGCGAAGGTCGCCAGCAGATCACGGTCACGCCAGAAAGTGAGTAGGTAAGCAACGACAACGAAAAACAGCAGCAACCCGTAATATCTCGGATGCTCGAAGGAAATCGGATTCCAATAATGTCCTGGAAAAACAAACGAGTGAAAACGAATCGGAGCCCAGGGCAGCGCCAGGTATTCGGCAAGAATAGAAGTCAGGTGATTTAAATCAAAACCATGCCGGAAGATACGACCGGTGGTGCGCCAACTCATGTCGTACGGAGGTCTGATCGTTACATAGCAGAAGACCAGCATGGCGACGTAAATCGCGGCAGCACCAGAGACTTGCCGCAGAAACAGAGGTTTGTCCGGGCGCTCCCGATAGCGGTTCGCAATCCATTCCAAGCCGAATGCGCCCGAGAAAAACAGCCCAAGCGTATCTGTATTGGCCATCAGTCCGAGTACAAGCGTATTCCAGAAGAAGCTATCCGGTCGATGGACCCGTCGCCACAGGAAGGCAATTGCCAGTAACACGCATACTCCGTATAACCGGGTCATGATCGTATATTCAAAAATCAGGAAGTAACTGAGTAGCAGAAGGACGCGTTCCAGCCTGGTAAAAGGTTCGGCGAGCGCGACCATCGCGATGATGCAGGCGCCGACGATCCCTTGCACAACCTTCATCACAAGGACTGAAGGGAAGACCTTGACGAACAGCCAGATCAGCAGGTACCAAATCAGGGGATGTCCTTCGTGGTTGACGTGCCAGAGAAGAGAACCGAAAGTTGGGCTGTTAACGGCGATTCCATACACGTTCAACTCGTCTCGCCACAGCTGGTGGTGAGCAAGCTGAACGAAAAAAAGTATCAGGAAAGGGACTGCAAGTAAAAGGTCAGAAGTGCGGCGGTTCTTTGAGGTCAAGAGTGAGAGACTCTCTGTCGCGATTGTCGCAAAAGCACCCTGGTTCAGAGGCGGTATAGTTCGTAGTTGGGAGTACGGTGTCGACATACAACCTTAACGTAAACGGCAGAGTGGCAGCAGTTAACGCCGAGCCGGACACACCACTGCTGTGGGTTCTACGGGACATCCTCGATCTAAAGGGGACCAAGTATGGATGCGGGATCGGGCAGTGCGGGGCCTGCACCGTTCACGTAAACGGAGCGGCGATGCGTTCTTGTCTCACACCAGTCACCGCCGCCGCGGGCAAGAACATCAAGACAATCGAAGGATTGTCCCGGGACGGCACGCATCCGTTACAAGCGGCCTGGAAAGAGGTCGATGTTCCACAATGCGGATACTGCCAGGCAGGACAGATCATGTCGGCTGCGGCACTGCTTGCGAAAAAGCCCAGCCCGTCGGATCAGGACATCGATGAGGCCATGAGCGGGAATCTCTGTCGGTGTGGAACCTACATTCGGGTTCGGCAGGCGATCCACAAAGCCGCCGCCATGCACGCGAGCGGAAACGTGGGAGCTTAAGATGCGCCTGACACGCCGATCGTTTCTCCAGGTGGGAACCGTCACGGGTGGAGGCATGATGCTGGGCCTTTACTACGCGCCCAAGGCAGTGAGCCAGCAGGCTCCTGCGCCACCCCCTATTGACATGAAAGCGTTCATCAAGATCGCGCCGGATGGCACGGTCACCCTGATGAGCCGGAATCCCGAGATCGGACAGGGCATAAAGACAATGCTGCCCATGTTGATCGCCGAAGAGCTCGCTGTCGATTGGAAGAACGTCAAGGTGGAGCAGGCCGACTTCGATGCAAAGTACGGCATGCAGACCACTGGCGGAAGCCGCGCTGCTTCGAATAATTGGATTCCGATGCGGCAGGTGGGTGCGGCCGGAAAACAGATGCTGATCGCCGCAGCTGCAAAGAAGTGGAACGTTCCAGAAACCGAGTGCTACGCGGCGCATGGTCGTGTTTACAACCGCAATACAGATCGCTCCGTCGGATATGGCGAGATCGCAACCGATGCGGCGGCAATGCCGGTTCCAGACGTAAAGACGCTGAAGCTCAAGGACGCAGATTCCTTCGAGGTCATCGGTAAGTGGACACCGGGTGTGGACGTTCCTGACATTACGGTCGGCAAACCCATCTTCGGCATTGATTTCACAGCGCCCGGGCTGGTCTATGCCGTTTACCACAAGTGTCCTGTATTCGGTGGAAAGGTAGTCACTGCAAATTTGGAGGAGATCAAGAAACTGCCCGGAATCAAGGATGCGTTCATCGCGGAAGGGACAGTAAAGGTTACTCCGTTAACTGAGGCTGAGCCCGGGCTTGAATCGGGCGTAGCGATCATCGGCGAGACCTGGTGGGCGGCGCAGTCGGCTCGTAAGAAGCTGGTGGTCCAGTGGGACGAAGGTCCGGCGGCGCAACAGAGCAGTGCGGACTTTGCACGACGCGCGGAGCAAATGTCGAAGGACAAGCCGCAGCGAACGTTGCGAACTGAGGGTGATGTGGATGCGGCGTTTGGAGGCGGAGTTAAGGTACTCGAGGCGGCGTACTCGTATCCTTTCATTTCGCACGCGCCGCTTGAACCACGAAACTGTAGCGCGGTCTTTAAAGACGGGAAGCTGGAGATCTGGTCCACAACGCAACTGCCGG
>CBAAAA010000220.1:0-7798 GCA_964658695.1 uncultured Solirubrobacteraceae bacterium
GTCGATACCATCTCCGCCATCCGCGCCAAGGATCGCCATTTCCAGCTCGTAGCTCTCCTCGAAACACGGAGGGCAAATTTCTTCGACCTGAGACCCGGCCGCCGCCAGGAGCTTCGCAGCGCACTGAACAGCTTCCCGCACCGGTGGCGAACATGGCGTGGTTCCGTCATCGACAAAGAATGCGATCCGTAGGCTTCGCAAATCATCGGCATCGAACACCGGCACCGGCGGCGACGTGAAGTCGGCCCCGTCTTCCCCAGCCAGGAGGCGAATCGCCAGCACCAGGTCTTCTGTCCACCTGGCCATTGGGCCGATCTGCCACAATTCTTCTACCCAACCGCCCACTGGGGGAACGTGCCCGGTTCGCGGAAGCCGCCCACTCGTCGGTTTAATGCTCGTGATCCCGCAGAACGCCGCCGGCACTCTCACGCTGCCTAAACAATCGCTGCCCAATCCCATGGGAGAGCCGCAAGCCGCGATGAGCGCCGCTTCCCCTCCACTGCTGCCTCCTGAAGTGCGCGCGAGATTGTAGGGATTGTTCGTCCGGCCAAAAAGCAGGTTGTCCGACTCAAACGAAAACAGCAGATCCGGCAGATTGGTCTTACAAAGCGGAATCGCCCCCGCCTGCCGCAAGCGCGCTACCAACGTGGCGTCGCATTCAGCGGGAGGGGCATAACGAAATCCCACAGTTCCCGCCGTTGTACGCACTCCGGCAACGTTGATCGAGTCCTTAACCGAGAACGGAACGCCATGCAGCGGACCCAAGTGGGCTCGTTCAGCAACCTTCTTGTCGGCCATAGCAGCTGCGTGCAGTGCGGAATCACCCATCACATGTACCGCCGCGTTGATGTGGGGATTGACTCTCTCAATGTGAGCGAGATGAGCCTCTACCAGTTCCACCGAACTGATCTCGCGGTCTCGAACCATGCGGGCCATCGCGACCGCGCTCTGTTGCAACACGATTTAAATCTAGCAATCGCCGAGTGGCGTCCGCATCCTCCAGGCGAGAGCGTCGCGCCTGTTTCGTTATCGCTGTGATATCGTCCCCAATACGCATGGCCGATACCGACACCACTACGCAGCTTGCACAAGCGATTCAGATACTGCAGGACGCAATCCATAAAGAAGCCGTCAATAAGAAGGCCGTGAGAGATGACGTCGTCTCTGCCTGCAATATTCTCCTCGGCATACTTGGTATTCCGTCAGTAGCGCCAGACGTCGGCGACGGCCACAACCGCTAATGGCCTCTCGTCCACAACGAGGCTAAGTCAGGATCGTTTTTGATGAACTGCAGAACCGGGGAATTCCCGGGAATCGATTGGGCAAGCTCCGCCGCTCTCCGCGTGTCTCCGCTAAACTGATACACCAACAGGATTCGGTCGACAAACGGAGCGCGCGCCGACGCGGGAATTCGATCGAGTTCCGCGGCGGCCTGCTTAAGTTCACCCAGCTTGGCATAATATTCGGCCAGGTTTGCATGCGCTCTGAAGTCGCCGGGCTGCACCTCCAGCGCCTTCTTTGCCAGTTCAATCGCTTTCAGAAAAGACTGCCGCGCTTTCTCTTCACGACCGGGCAAATGTCGATAGACCGTTCCGAGATTTCCCCAGACTTGATAGGCATCCGGCGCCAGTTTGATCGACGATTCAAGCGAAGCCGCCGCTTCACGAAACTGCTGTTGATAGTAGTAAGCAATTCCGAGCAGTGCGTTCGTCCTCGCATCCGGCGCGGACGCTTTCGAGATCAGGCTGACTGCCTGCTTGAACTTTCCCTCGCGCATATCTAAAGCAGCGATATTTCGAACAACGATTTCGTTGTCCGGAGTCAGTGCGAGCGCATTTTCGTAAGCGGTCTTCGCCTCCGTGAGCCGCCCGCGCTGAACATAGAAATAGCCTAGCAGCGAACTGCTGTACCAATCAGTCGGCTGGCACCCGATACTCTTCTTGAAAGCCTCTTCAGCGTCTCCGAATCGCCCCAGCGCTTCGTACGCGGTGCCCAAAGCCCGGTAAGCCCGCGCATCTTTAGGGGCAAGCTGAAGCGCGCTCTTCTCTTCGCTGATGGCAAGCTCCGGTTGACCGCTTTCACTGTAAATTTCACCCAGATTAATGCGAGCCGCGGTGAGCCGATGGTCGAGTTGCAGAGCATGTTTGATATTCTCAACCGCCGTAGCCGCGAACTGCTTGTCACTTGTCAGCTTCGCCTTCCTCCATTGCGCTTCACCCAGAGCAGCGAACGCCAGCGCGTACCTTGGATCCGCCGAAATTGCATCCTCAAGGCTTCCGATGGCTCGATCCACGTTGCCATTCACATCGAACCGTGCAAGGTAGCCGAGTCCGCGTAAGTACTCGCTATAAGCGCCCGGAGTCGAAGTCTCTCCGGCGTCAAGCGCTGTCACCGCAGCCGGCATTAACTTCACCTGCAACAGATGTAGAGCGCCTTCCACTGCGCGGTCTCGAATGTCAGTGGCCTTGTCCAGGATCACCTCGAAAGAAATCGATCCCAGTTGCCGGATAGTAGCCGTATCCTCTAACACTTCGTTAAATTGAATCTTGTCGCCCCAATGTTGAGCGCTCCCGATAATCGCCAGATTCGCGCCGTAAACCGTTCTGGCCTGTTCCGCGTTTGTAATCTTCCGGCTCCGAATTTCGCTGGCAGGGATGACCATCAACTTGCCTTCGAAATCCTCTACTTGGGAGAGCTTGGCGGTTAAGGTTTCCACCAGGCCATCCGCCATGGCGCGCATCGCCTGATCACCCTGCCCGCCGATGATTTCGAACGGTAGAACCGCAATCTGTTTCTGTTCAGGAAGAGCCTTGTGAAAAGCAAAATATGCTCCCGCTGCCGCCAAAATCAGCGCCACGCCAATCGCCGCTGCCACCAGCTTCCAGCGGCTCCGTCGATGCACCCCTTGCGTCGTAGTGTGAACAAGCGTCGAAGTTTGAACCGCGTTGGGAAAAGTCGTCGCAATCTTCGTCTGACGGCTCTCCGCGTCCCGAATATTCCGCAGAGCGGAAGCCATCTCCATCGCGGACTGAAACCGCTGATCGGGATCTTTCGCCAAGCCCTTCTTCACGACCTCTTCGACAGCCTCCGGTACTTGCGGGTGCAATGCCGTGATTGCAAGCGGCGGCTGATTGACGATCGCGTCCATAGTGCCAAACACGCTGTCGCCGCGAAAAGGCAGCGAACCGGTCAGCATTTCAAACAGCGTGACGCTCAGCGACCAGATGTCTGAACGCCGGTCAACCTCCAGCCCCCGTGCTTGCTCCGGCGACATGTACGCGGCAGTCCCCGCCGTGGAACCCGGCATCGTTAACCGCTCCGAGTTCGGTCCCAGCGCCAGACCGAAGTCAAGAATCGTGGCATGCCCATCGGCGCCCGCTACGATGTTCCCGCTTTTTATGTCCCGGTGAACAATACCAAGAAGATGTGCCGCTTCCAACCCGTCTAAAACTTGAATGGCAATGTCAAGCGCCTTCGCCGGCTGCAGCGGCCCCGATTCCACCAGCTGTAGTACCGTCTCGCCTTCCACAAAGGCCATCGCAAAAAACGGCTGCCCTGCGTGTTCGTTGACTTCGAAGATGGGACAAACGTTTGGATGCTGTATGCGCGCCGCCGAACGGGCCTCCTGCAGAAACCTCTGGCGGCTACTCTCGCCCATTCCTCCAGAGTTCAGAAATTTCAGCGCAACAAATCGTTCCAGCCTGGTGTCTTCGGCTCTGTAAACGACACCCATTCCGCCTTCGCCGATCTTGCCGGTGATCCGGTAATGGGCCACCACGGTGCCGAGCATAGCTCGCGCGTCAGCCCCCCGCTACGGCTGCTGTTGCTACAGCGGCCGGCGCCGGCGCAACCTCATATAACTCGCAACAGGCCGCCACTGCCAGCACCAGTTTCCGTCCTTCCACCGGATCCTGAACCTCCGCGTATCCATTCAACTGCAGGGACTCCGGAGCATCCAGCAGCCCTTCAATCGACACTTTCAACGACTGCTCTCCGCCTCGCGCCTTGAAGGAACCCTGATTGAAACCGTTCACCTGAAGTTCCAGTCGAAACAGATTCCCGCTTGTCACGATCACTTCCAGCCCATCCGCTGTCAACTCGGCTTTCTTGATATTCAAGCTGTATGCGGCCAGAGAACCCAGATGTTCGCAAGCGAAGGCCAGCAGGTCGCACGAGTTATTCAGCAAATCCTGGCGCGTAACACAGTAAGCAATGTCGGCTTTCACTCCTTCATCTTCAATCGGGTTGCCCGCACGCTCTCCCACCCGCGAACAGCGCCTGATGGCGAGCCCGAGTTCCGCACCCGCCGGCAAAGGCTCCAATGGAAAACCGTGCAAGCCATGCAGGTGCAAATTATCCAGCAGTTCTCCATGCAACCACCTGTTCGCGCCGCCGCCGCCGGTATTCTCATCCACCCCGATGATCTTGCCGATCCGGTGATCCTGAAATCCCGCGCAGAAAATATCAGTCGCGCTGTACGCCAGCGAATCGATGATCAGCGTCACCGGACCCTGATAAATCTGGCCTGTGTCCATACAATCGTCTGTCGCAGTGAGTGGGTATCCCGGCGTCATGGCGTCGCCATTCGTGATTGATTTCAAAAGATCGCCAACCCACCTGTGCCACTCCATTTGATGCGCACTCGGCGCGTCTTTCCGGTTATCAAGCACCGTCGCGATTTGCCGTGTTGTCTGACTGCTGATGAAATGGAAATTCGCAGGCCGAATGCTCCCCGGAGTCAGAAATTGAAGCACTCGCTCTGCCGCTTGGATCGACCCGCCCGGGTTTGACCGCACATCCAATATCAGCCCGTCCGGCCCGGCTTCCCGCAACAGCAAAAGGATTCTCTGGAACTCCGCCGCGAATTTGCCATCCTCCAGATCGAAAGTTCTGATCTGGACGTAGCCGAACTTCTTGTCCGGGTGCGCCCGATCGCGCAGCGCGGACGGATCCACCGACCCAGGCCCATTCAGGCCGCCGGTGAATTGGAAAGAAAATACGTCCGGGTAATTCGATTCGTGCCGCGGATCCGGTGTTCCTGGAAATGGCGCCAGCGTGCTTCTGTGGAACAGTATCTTACGGGCACGCGCGGCTTGCGCCATGCCTTCATTCAAACTTGATGCGGAGCCATTCCGCTTCTTTGCATGAATCCCGTTGCTGCAGATGTACCATGGCATGACGATCCCAGACTCGTCGTCCGAACCCTTCGCCGATTTGTACCCGATCACGATATAGTTTTCTTTTGGCGGTAACGATAGCGCCAGTGGCCGGCTGCACATCCGGCCGATGCTGCGCGCCCGGCGTGACGACGGATTGGCGCCCACATCCTGAAGACCTTCCCGTTCCACCGCCTGCTCGATCGGTACGCCGTTCCAGGATGTGATCTCGACGTTCGCGCCGAACAGCTTATGCTCGAATCCGTCGATTATGTTGGTAACTATGTATTTCCGCTTGCCTGATCGTTGCTCAAAACATCGCATCTGAAACGGCAGGAATGCAAAGGCCCCTTGATAAGGTTCCGGCAGTGAGTAGAACGTGTGGGCATCTCGCAGCTCAACCATCGTCGCCAGCATCTGCTCGTGAAAGTCCAAATCATTCAGTCGATCCAATTGGGCGCGAATGAGCCGGAGGCTTTGCACCGGATCAGTCGCATAGCGCGCCCGCTTGAACGGAAGGTGGGCATAAAACTGATCGATAAGGAAAGTGGCCTGGTCGACGATAGTTTCCTTCTGATGCCGAGTGAGTCCGTGCTCTTTGGCGTAGCTGCTGAAATCCGCCAAACTCCAGATCTTGAGGTCGGGGCAACCTAGCGCTTCTCTTTGCGACTCGAGCAGTCGCACGGCTGGAACGGTTAAACTTCGAGCATCCTCAAAGAACAATGGCTCAGCCTCGTTGCTGAATCCACCAGAGTATACCGAAAATGAAGGAGACGGCGACGCGGACGAAGTTTCTTAGGTCTGTGTAGTCATACTAGCCTTGCAGATCCAAGTAACTGTAACTACCAGGACTTTCGAGGCGCTTCGATAAACGTTCTCCGGCCTACCGCCGCCGAAGTCGCGGCGGCGGCCGTAATCGCACGCCTGACAACATGTTTTGGCAGTTTGCAATCCAGCGCAGACGATAGAGCATCGCTGGAACGAGGCAGCGAGCCGTGTGTAATGGTATACGACGAGATGTTTATTCGCAGCAAGCACAACGATGAGCAAGCGCTTAACTATGATGATTGACGAGGATACTTGGAGATTGACGTCGTAAGGGAAGGAGATCTATCTATGTCTCCAGAACCCGACAGCGGTCCCGCCGTTCGCGGATCACGGTCGTCCGGCTCCCGGCAGGGGAAGGCCGCTGACAGCGGCAAGCTCAAGATCGGCGATGACTGGAACGCGATCCGCATCATCGCGCTCTCGCAGAACAATCCTTTGAAGGCGATCGCCGAGTTCGTGGAAAACAGCATCGACGCGCAGGCAAAAACGGTCACGATCACCCGCGGCCGGGAGCACGGCGAGCACTATCTCTCGATCAGGGATGACGGCGATGGCGTGCCTCGAGATGAAACCGGTCAGCCAAACTTCAAGTACGTTGCGACGCACATTTGCGACTCCATCAAGCGGCGACTGAAAGGAGAAGGGGTTGGCAACGGGCTGCAGGGAGAGTTCGGCATCGGCCTGCTGTCGTTCTGGACGGTCGGCGGCCATCTCACGATGATCTCTGCCGGCAGCGACCAACGCTCTTACCAGATGACTATGAGTAAGGGCGACCCGGCCTACAATGTGATTCCGCGGCGGGTCTTGTTCGCTGAACGCGGCACGGAACTTCGCATCAGCCCACTGCTTGAGGGCGTCCGGATCCTCTCCGGCGAGAAGATCCAGTGGTATCTGGCCTCGGAACTGCGCGATCGAATCCGAAGCGCGAAGGTTCGCGTGACGGTCATCGATAAGCTTGCGCGCAAGCAGTACGAAGTTGAGCCGCGCGCCTACGAAGGCCGGCTGGTGCATCAACTGCCGGCGATCCGCACGAAATTTGGCGATGCCTACGCGGAACTCTATCTCGCGGAGCCCGCAGACAGTTGCCGGGTGGCGCTCACTCGCGTGGGGACGCGGGTCATCGAAGACCTGGCAACGCTTCCAGGGCTCGAGCACGCACCTTGGTCCTCCAGATATCTGCAAGGACTTATTGATGTACCGTTTCTGAACCTTACGCCCAGCACGCGCACTGGCATCATCCACGACGAACGCTATGCAGCTTTATGCGAAGCGCTTGAACCGCTTGAGGCGCATCTGAGTGGACTGATTGAGGCCCAACAACGGGCGGAAGAAGAACAGGCGAGTCAACAGTCCCTGCGCGCGATTCAGCGCGCATTCCGCGAGGCGCTGCTGGCTCTTCCACCCGAGGAGTACGACTGGTTTGATATCCAGGCACGCGCCCGCAGTGAGAGCGGACCGCTGCGATCGAACGCCGGCGAGGATGGTCCGGCAACAGAAGAGGAGGGAACCACCGATTTCGGCGTAGCAGAACCGAGTTCCAAGGCCGGGGGGCAAAGACAGTTCTTCGATTTCGCGGGACCGCTATTCAGCGCCGCCATCTCACCGGCCTCCAGCACTGTCCCCGTGAATGAGCGCCGGCACTTTCGCGCGCTGCCCCGGGATCGATCCCGCCGCCGCGTCGAGGAAGATCTGCAGTTCTCCTGGGAGATCGCCTCGGGTGACGGCTCACTCGCCAGCACGGTTGACCAGGAAATCGAGTACCTGGCGCCCGCTACGCCGGGTCTCGCCCACCTGAAGGCATCAGTCCGTCAGCA
>CBAAAA010000221.1:0-7790 GCA_964658695.1 uncultured Solirubrobacteraceae bacterium
GTGAGCTGCAATCAAAGTTGGATTCGTACTCAAATGCGTGTGTGTCCGGGGGGATTTTTGGTGAGCGAGTGGCGCGCTACGAGAATCACGTGCGGATCAATCCAGCGGTTGTGGATCGCTGGGGGATTCCTGTCTTGCACATCGAGGCGCGTGACTCTGACAACGATCGCAACTTAGCTAAAGATGCCGCCGACACTCTTGAAGAGTGGTTTCATGAGGCGGGCTGGGAGATCATTTGCAAAACTGACCGGGTGAATCCTCCCGGATACAGCATTCATGAGGTGGGTACTTGCCGCATGGGAAACGATCCCAAGAAGAGCGTTCTGAACAAGTGGTGCCAGAGCCACGACGTGAAGAATCTGTTTGTCGTGGACGGCGCCAGCTTTGTGACCGCTGGTTGGCAGAATCCGACGATGACCATCTTGTCGCTCTCGATGCGCGCCTCTGAGCACTTAGCCGAACAGATGGGCACGCGTGAGATTTAGCCGGGGAAGGTGACTTGCACCTAAGCCGCTTGTTCATCACAGCAGGGGCACTGCTGGTGCTGGCAGGCGTATTGCTGGCGTTCGCAAAGAAGTTAAATCTTCCGTTAGGGCGACTACCCGGGGACATCCTGTTTCGCGGCAGGCATAGCACTCTTTACTTCCCAATCGTTACCTGTCTGCTGCTTAGCGCGCTAGGAACGCTCTTGCTTTGGCTTATCAATCGGCGGTAGGATGCCATAATTGTGAAAGTAGCCATACAACTATGCGAATTCTACAGCTCGACGGGCTGCGCGCAATAGCGGTATTTCTCGTTCTTCTCATTCATAACGGTCTTTTCGGCTACGGCTGGATCGGAGTGGATCTGTTCTTTGTTCTGAGCGGATTTCTGATTACGGGGATCTTGCGGCGCACCAAGAGCGATCCATTTTACTGGCGATCCTTCTACATCAAGCGAGTCACACGAATCCTCCCGCCGATGCTGCTGTTTTTAGTCTTAGGCGCGGTTGTGCTACATCGTGTGTCGTGGACCTTCGCGCTTTATGTCTTCTTTCTCGGGAATGTCGCTGTTTGCCTACCGGAAGCGCTGCCCATTTTTGGTGTTCTGTGGTCGCTGGCCGTCGAAGAGCACTTTTACATCTTCTGGCCCTGGGTCGTGAAGCGCTTTTCGACGCGAAGCCTTTTGAGTGTCTGTTTTTTCATTCTGGTTGGCTCTCCCATCTTGCGTTTGCTGGCGACAATCTGCTTTCACTTTTTCTTCGGAGTGCATTCCCGGCCGATTCCGCTGGTGTTCTATTTAACTCCCTTTCGGTTGGACGGCTTGGCGGCCGGCGCACTGCTGGCTGTACTCTGCGAAGCACCGTCGCCAGGGCTTAGGTTGCTTTCTCGATGGAGTTTTCCGGTCTTCTTGTTCTCGACCGCTGGCTTCTTTGTCCTGCACGCCGCGGTTCCCATGTTCGACCGCGACTTCGACGGATTGCTTTTCAATTCGATCGGCTATTCCAGCGTCGTGCTCATAGGTTTCACTTTGATAGCTCATCTCGTTTTACAACCTGATTCATGGCTATCCCGTGTACTGCGGTTGGCTCCTTTGGTATTCATCGGACAGATCAGTTACGGCATTTACCTCTACCACGTAGTGGCGCGAGCCGGAGTCCTACACATGATCAAAATTCTACACATGCTGCCGTCACTGACCGCCGTGTTCTGGTTGGATCTCGTTATCTCCATCAGTTTTGCCACGTTGTCTTTCTACTTTTTCGAGAAGCCGATCATTGCCTGGGGCCACCGGCAGGCACGAGCAATGCGACTTCCAGTTGGCAAAACCCTGGTGGCTTAACTGTCTTAAGATTGAGATTTCCCGGTCCGTTGGAAAAGACGAGTGATCGCAATTAAACACGCCGCCCGCTCACCAATCTTTACCGGTCTGCTGCTGAGTATCCTTGGCTCTCTTGCGCTGGCTGGTGAATAAGCGGCAGGCTATAATGCTGATCATAACTACTTCCCGTGGATTAACTAAGCGGCTCCCCTCCTCGGCCACAAAGTGTCCTTGTGCAGCTCTCAAGGTAACGCGAATAGATCGCTTTCCGGCCAGTGGAAAGTGACGAGAGCGATCATCATGAGTGGAAAAGTGGCCTGACACGCATGCGAATTCTCCAGCTGGACGGGCTGCGCGCAATAGCGGTATTTCTCGTGCTGCTCACGCATCACAACTTGTTCGGCTACGGATGGATTGGAGTGGATCTTTTTTTCGTTCTAAGCGGATTTCTAATCACCGGAATCCTCCGGCGCACGAGAAACGATCCGTTCTACTGGCGACCCTTCTACATCAAGCGAGCCACGCGAATCCTTCCGCCAATGCTTCTGTTCCTGTTGTTAGCAGCGTTTGTCTTGCATCGGATTTCCTGGATATACGCGCTGTATGTTTTTTTTCTCGCCAATGTCGCTGCCTGCCTCCCGGCGCCGCTGCCCATTGTAAATGTTCTCTGGTCGCTTGCAGTAGAGGAGCACTTCTATATCTTTTGGCCATGGTTCGTGAAGCACTTCTCCCGACGCCGCCTGGTCAATGTCTGTCTAATTATCCTGATTAGCTCCCCTATCCTGCGTCTGGTTGCCACGGTTTGCTTTCGCCTGTTCTTTGGCGCCCACTCCCTCCCAATCTCACTGGTGTTTTTCCTTACGCCTTTTCGCCTGGATGGATTGGCTGCCGGCGCCCTTCTAGCGTTATTTTGTGAGACTCCGTCCCCGGCGCTTCAAATGCTCTCTCGCTGGAGTCTTCCAACATTTCTGTCTTTAACCGCGGGATTTTTTGCGTTGCACGCCGCGGCGCCGGCGTTCGACCGTGACTTCGGCGGTTTGCTTTTTAATTCGATCGGATACTCCGCGGTTGCGCTCATAGGGTTCGCGCTTATATCCCACTTGGTCTTACAGCCAGCTTCATGGCTGGCTCGTGTTTTCCGCTTTCCCGCACTGATTTTTATTGGACAGATCAGTTACGGTATCTATCTTTACCACGTTGTGGCCCGAGTCGGAGTTCTACACACGTTAAGAATTCTGCAGCTGCCGATGACTTCCGTCATCGTGTTCTGTTGTGATGTCCTCGCATCGATTGGTTTTGCGACTTTGTCTTTCTACCTTCTTGAGAAACCAATCATTGCCTGGGGCCATCGGCGCGCCCGAAGTCTGCGAGTCCCGCTTGCCGCGCAAGCGACGACGGCCTGACTTTCTTTGCTTCGATAGCGCTAGGTTCTCCGGCGCTTCAACAGGAAAAACATAGGCGGATACACCAGCAGCTCCAATAAGAACGACGACAACAAACCCCCACAGATTGGTACCACCAGACGTTTTGTGAAGTCGGCGCCGGAACTGTTCGAGAGGAGAATCGGCAGTAATCCCAACGAAGCCGCGGCCACAGTCATCAGTTTGGGCCTGAGTCTGCGCGCCGCTCCGTCGATTACTATGCCCGAAAGATCCGTTGGGTTGCTAAGCCGTCCCTGCACCGTCCTCCGGCGGTATTCAAGTTCCAGGAAAAGCATCATGAAAATTCCGGTTTCAGCGTCCAGTCCCAGCAATGCCATAATGCCCACCCATACGGCTGCTGAAAGCTTGTAATGAAGAATCGCCAGAAACCATACGCAGCCGGTCAGCGAAAACGGGACTGCAAGACAGATCAGTAGGGTATGCGCCACGGAGCGGGTAGCAATGCCGAGAATCGTGACGATCAGCAGCAGAGTGACAGGCAGAATCAAGGCTACGCGGTCCCGCAACCGCTGCACATCCTCAAAGCGGCCGCCCCACTCCAACGAATACTGAGGAGGAAGATGCACCTCCCGATTCACCGATGCTTGAGCTTGTTTCAAATAAGCCCCGGTATCCAACACAGCGGCATCCAGGTAAACGTAAGCACTCGGGATTTCGAATTCGGAGCGAATCATAACGGGTCCGGAGCTTAGTGAGACCGTCGCCAGTTCTCCAACACGCTGCGTCTCTCCATTGACACCCTTAATCTCCAAAGCCTCGATTGCCTGAGACGTGTCTCGAAAATCCCGAGGATATCTCACGTAAACGGTTCGTGGGATTAAACCTTCGTAAATAGTCGTCGCGGCTACGCCGCCTAGCGCCGGCATGATCTGTTTCTGAACGGATTCGAGTTGTAAGCCAGTTTCGGCCAGCTTGGTTTTGTCGAACTGGATATCCAGAAAATTGCCGCGTTGAACTGTCTCTGCATACACCAGCTTTGTTCCCGGCACCGACTTGATGGCTCGGGTGACGCCCGCGGCAATTCGATCAATCTGCCGGAGATCCGGGCCGAGCACTTTCACGACAAACGGCGTCCGTGCGCCGGAAGCCAACATGTCTGTCCGCCCCCTTATGGGGGAAGTCCAGGCATTCACTATGCCGGGCATGCGAGTGACTTCGTCAAGTTCAGACACCAGTTGATCTTCGGTCAGGTGGTCTGGCCACAATGGGCGCAGTATGGCCGTTTTCAGCCACTCCGGGGCCTGGGCCGGATACCAGCGAGGACGTGTTCGCCACTCGCTCTGTGGACGGAACTCAACGTTGGTTTCGATCATCCAAAGCGGCGCCGGATCCGTTGCCGTATCGGCATGCCCGGCTTTTGCGAAGACCTGAGAGACCTCTGGAATCGTGAGCAGCATCCTGTTCTGTCTCTCAATGAGATCCTTCGCCGCCGCGATAGATAATCCGGTTGCGGTAGTGGGCATGAACAGCCTGCTTTCTTCCTCAAAGGGAGGGAGAAACTCAGAGCCAAGGGTAAGGAAAGCGGGAATTGTAAATTCGATGAGGAGAAGTGCGCTCCCGACGACCACCCACGGTCGTGCCAGCAGACTTCGAAGAGTGCTTTCGTAGATCGAAATCATGGACCTCATGAGGCGCTCGGCTGGGGCGCTTCGCAGGCTTGCGAAAGGAAGAAGAACAGTGCGCAGTGCGGGCGTAATGACGACGGCCGACAGGGCGGCCATCCCCATGACGCAGGTTTTGGCGATGACCAGCGGACGAAATAGTTTGCCTTCAGGACCGGTGAGGGCAAGCAAAGGCAGGAACGCCACGACGATGATCGTCAGCGCAAGGAATACCCCGGGGCTTACTTCCTGTAAAGCCGCAAGCGAGGCAGCCTTCTGGTCCTCCGGTTTTACCTTCTGAGAGCGCAGACGATACATGACGTTTTCAAGCTGAATGATTGCGCCGTCAACCAGAATGCCTACCGATAGAGCCAAGCCCGCCAAGCTCAGAATATTCAGCTCGATATGCATCAGCCGGAGCACAATCCCACTCATGCATATACAGACCGGAATGGTGATAACGGCAAGAATAGCGGATCCGGCATCGTTTAAGAAAAAGAAGATCAGGACGCTGACAATAATCACCGCCAGAACCAGCTCTCGCTTGAAATTCGAAACAGCTCGAGTGATCAGTTCTGAGCGGTCGTAGGTGGAATGGATCAACACACCAGGAGGCAAGCTGCTGGAGAGACTGGAGATCCGGGCCTTAAGGCCGTTGAGAACCGCGGCCGCATTCTCGCCTTGGCGCATAATCACTATGCCGCCAACGGCCTCCCCGATTCGGTCGAATGCCGCAACGTTCTCGCGCATCTCCGGACCGGCCTGAATAAAAGCTGTTTTGTCGAGAAGAATAGGCCGGGTTGTCTCCTTCTCCATTCGGGCTTCCATGCTGACTGCCGGGGAGGGCACCACAATTCCCTCGAGATCCTGGATGGACTTCAGGAGAGCCGGGGTCCGCAGGATAAAATTCTGACCTCCGAAGTCCACCACACGGGCAGTCGATGTCTGGTTTGCGCCGCGGATGGCGTCCACTATATCTTCGAAGCCGATGTTCAGCTCTCGAAGCCGCAGCGGATCAACCGTCACCTGGTACTGCGTTTGGAATCCGCCGACGCTGGCCACTTCCGCCACGCCAGGCGCTTTGCTTAGCTCCGGCCGTATCGTCCAATCCTGCAGGTCACGCAGTTGCGCCAGCGACAAATGGCGGCTTGCGTCCAGAAGGACATACTGATAAATCCATCCAGTTGCGTTTGCATCCGGGCCGATCCGTACCACTGTATTCTCAGGCAGTTCAGCCCGGACATCTTCAATGGCCTGCTGCACATTCGATCGAGCTTCAACAGTTGAGGCGTCGTCCGATACCGTAGCGTAGAGACGAGCAATACCGTATTCTGAAACTCCCCGCAGTGAGCTGATGCCGGGTGAAGCTCTGAGCTTGACCGCAATCGGGCGTTCGACCTGCTGCAGCATCGACTCAGGAGATCGACCGGAGTTCGCAACGATCAGGATCTGGCGGTCACCTGTATCCGGTAAAGCGTTTCGCGGCAGCATGCGAAGATCGAACGCCCCGATAACAGTCATAAGAAAAACAACCGCAACGACCGCCAGCGCATGGCGGGACGAGAGAGCAATCAGACGGTTCATTCGCTTAAGGAGTAACTTGAGACCGCAGGCGGGACTCTGCGTCGATCAGAAAGGCCGCTTTGGAAACCACCAGGTCCCCATTTTTCAGTCCCGATCGAAGTTCGTAGTAGCCGGGCGAATGTGCCCCGACCGTTATCGGCCTGGCGACAAACGATGACTCTGAGTCCGGCACGTAGCAAATCCAGCGATTACCGGCCCATATGACGGCGTCTTCAGGAATGGCGAGCACCGGACGTCCCCGATGGTGGAGGATCAGATGCACCGGATTCTGGCTTCGAATCGCCCAAGAGCCATTGGGGAATTCAAGCTTAACTTTGACCGCTCTGGCGAGATCGCTATATGTACCTAAGACGTTTGTCACAGCACCATGCCAAACGGTGCCGGGGTCGCAATCGCAGGTCATATCAGCAGCTGTTCCGACCTTAGCCAGTGAAATCAGATCAAGCGGAATGTCCGCGACCACCGGAATGATATCCAGACTAGTGTAAAAGAGGACCGCGCCCCCTTGCTGGACAGCAGCGCCCGGCTTCACATTGACGGTGGCCCAGGCGTTTGCGGGTGCGCTCACCTCAATCGTCTGGGCCGGTCCTTGTAGCCCGGCCGGCCGGATTGTGAGGATTGGTTGAGCTTTCCGCACGGCCACCGGATCGGGACCGATGTCTTTTATCGCAAGCGCGTCCACGGTCCCGGCGACGGGGGATTTGAGTATAGCCGGACTGTCCAGAACGGCTTCACCGGTAACCGCGACATCACGGTCCAGATAGCGCCGGGTGATCCGCTCCGTTTGGATACCGGAGCGGAGTTGCTCGATGGCGGAAACCCATACCGAGTTTGTACGGGCATCGCGCTTGATGGGGGCCAGCGTGAGTTTCATCCCACAAAAGGGGCAGGCGCCTGGGCTATTCGAGACATAATCCGGATGCATTGAGCATCGGTATAGCTCGGATGAAGTCCGGGAGGAGGCTGGTTCCGCAAGTGTTCGATAGATGAGAACAGCGCCCAACGCTCCCAATACGGCCAGCGTTGAAAATATCAACCAACTCTTCATCCTCTCATTCAATGTACTGAAGAGACCCGGCGGGAGGGATTAAGCGTGGCTGCGCGCGAACAGGCGGAGGGTAAGGCTCTCCAGGGACGGAACCCGAGCGCCGAGTTGGCGCTGCGCCGCCCTTGCGATGACTACGATACAGCGTGAGTGGCATGCCCACCCCCAAAGCACGTTACACGCAATTACACGCCGAATTGGTGATTTTTGCGTAAGTTATTGAGAAATGTGGTACTGGAGGTGGGGGTCGAACCCACATGAGAAGTGAATCCCGCGGGATTTTGAGTCCCGTGCGTCTGCCAGTTCCGCCACTCCAGC
>CBAAAA010000222.1:0-7756 GCA_964658695.1 uncultured Solirubrobacteraceae bacterium
GGGGCCATCGTTTTTCCGCCGGTTTTCGGGCTGTTGTATCATCCGGCTCCATCGATTCTGGTCGCCTCCTTTCTGTCTTCTCTGTTGATCATCTACCGCCATCAGGCGAATATCGTTCGGCTGCGTAGCGGGACCGAGAACGTATTTTCTTTTAAAGGCGGCGTTGCGAAGTGAGCGGTGGCAGCCTGGGGATTCTGGGCGCGGGTAGTTGGGGAACAGCGCTTGCCATTGCGCTTGGGACGCGATTCGAAAGCGTGCATTTATGGGCGCGCAATGAGCAGCGTGCCGCGGAGATAGCCGCGCTGCGGGAGAACACGCGATATTTGCCGGGCTTTTTGCTGCCTGAGAACGTGCGCGTTCTTTCGGCTCTCAAAGCGGCTGTTGCAGGTTGCGAGATCGTGTTGTGCGTCGTTCCGTCGCAGTTTCTGGGAGGCGTGCTGATGGCGGCGGCGGGAGAGATTGCACGGGCGGCAACGATTGTAAGCGCAACCAAGGGCCTTGAGGAAGGAACGCTGCTGCGTATGTCGGAGGTGATTCGCAGCGTGCTGGGACAGCGGGCCAGTGCGGTGCTCTCCGGGCCGACGTTTGCGCGGGAGGTTGCGGCAGGCGAGCCGGCGGCGATGGTCATAGCTTCAGAGGATAGTGGTGTGGCGGAGCAGGTGCAGCATGCTTTTTCCACCCGCTCGTTGCGCCTGTATGCGAGCAGTGATGTTGCAGGGGTGGAAATCGGGGCAGCCGTGAAGAATGTAATTGCCATCGGGGCAGGCGTGTGCAGTGGCCTGGGGCTGGGCGGCAACAGCGTCGCGGCGCTGGTCACGCGCGGGCTTGCGGAGACCACCCGGCTGGCGATCGCAATGGGCGGGCGGGCGCGGACCTTAAGTGGGTTGGCGGGGCTGGGCGATCTGGTGCTGACGGCTACCGGCGATCTCTCTCGCAACCGGCAGGTCGGGATTCAACTTGGGGAAGGACGCACCCTGACGGACATTCTTGCGGGCATGTCGATGGTCGCGGAAGGCGTGGGAACCTGCCGTGCCGCCCATTTTCTGGCACGACGAGAGAAGGTAGAGTTGCCGATTGTCGGTAAGATGTACGAGCTGCTTTATGAATCGAAGGACCCGCGGCAGGCGATTCGAGAACTAATGGACCGGCCGCTTACGACGGAGTAGAATCGACCAGCTTGCGGTGCGCCTTGTGGTCGAGCCACAGGAAGTAGCCGACGAGGGTTTTTCCGTCCTGAATCTCGCCGCGACGAATCATTTGCAGCAGTTCGTCTTTGCCGAACCAGCCGATTTCAATGCGCTCGTCGTCCATCGGTTGCTGGGCTCCGGCGGTCAGGTCTTCGGCTAGATAGAGGTTCATTTTCTCATCCACATAACCGGGGCTGGCCCAGAAAGTGGAGAGCAGCGTCCAGCTTTTGGCATGGTAGCCGGTCTCTTCCCGGAGTTCGCGTTCGGCGGTCTGGTCGGGACTCTCGCCCGGATCGATACGGCCGGCCGGGAGTTCCCAAAGTTCCTTTTCCGCGGGGAGGCGGAACTGCTTAACGAGTAACACGCGATCCTCGTGATCTACCGCCATCATGACGGCGGAACCGGGGTGTCGAACGATGTTGCGGTGAATTTCGAACCCGCTGGGATCGGTTGCCACTTCGTCGACAACGCTAAACAGTTTGTTCTTGAGTACTTCCTTCGAAGAGATGACCTTCATGTTCTTTCAGTATCGGCTAGCGCGCGGTCCAGCCACCGTCAATCAGAATCGTATGACCGGTGATCAGAGAGGCGGCGGGAGAGGCGAGGAATACGACCGCGCCAGCGACTTCGACGGGTTGACCAATGCGGTGGAGCCCGGCGATTCTCTCTTGCACGTCCGCTTCGAACTTGGGGTCGGACAAGGCAGGCTCGGTTCCGGGTGTGCGGATGAAGGTAGGCGCTACGGCATTAACGCGGACGCCGTATTGGCCCCATTCGACAGCCAGGCATTTCGTGAGATGCGCGATGCCTGCCTTGGTCATGCAATACACGGATTCGGCGGGAAGAGCTGCGAAGCCGGCCTGCGAACTCATGTTCACGATGCAGCCGTGTTTCTGGCGGATCATGTGACGGCCGGCGTACTGACTGGCGAAAAACGTTCCTTTCAGATTGACTGCCAGGGTCCGGTCGAAGTCTTCTTCTGTTACCTCCTCAGCCGGGTTATCGGGCGCAATGCCGGCGTTATTGACCAGAATGTCGATACTCCCAAATTGTTTAACGACGGCCTCAATGGCGTGACGGATTTCACCGAGGTTTTCCGTATTCATTTGTAGAGGCAAGGCGGCGCGGCACGTAGCCTGAATCGTTTCCGGTAAACCACCCGTGTTTGAAATATTGCGAAAGCCCATTGCGACGTCCGCACCCGCATTGGCGAGCGCCAGTGAGATGGCGCGCCCCAGGCCTCTTGCTGCGCCGGTCACAAGGGCAACCTGGCCGCTCAGGTCGAAGCTCGGAAATTCGTTTGGATTCGGAGGCGTCGAGAAGCTCACTCGCCAACTATGACATGTCGCGGATGAGTGACATGCATAACGCCTGAGTCTCAGACTGATAATTGTATGCCAGTTTTCTCTCAGAAAGGTTAGATAACGCACTTATGCGCTCTCAAGATACATCACTTGTATCTGCCCAGATGATTTATGGCCGGATGATTTTGCTGAGTTCGCTCCTGGCGGCCAGTATGTGGGGGCAGGGACAGATTACGCAGCCGGTGGACGAGAACAAACTAGTGACACTGCCGGGCAATGTGCGATCAGCAATGAATGCTGCGAATGACCGCGGCGCGGTGGCGGATGAATTTCCGCTGGACCACATGCTGCTGCAACTGCGGCGTTCTCCTGAACGGGAGCAGGCTTTGGACAAGCTGCTGGCTGAGCAGCAGGACAAGAGTTCGCCGAATTATCACGCCTGGTTGACTCCCGCCGAGTATGGTCAACGTTTCGGGCTGGCACCGGAGGATATCACGGCCATAACGAACTGGTTAGAAGATCACGGTTTCACCGTGAACTCGGTGTTTGCCAACGCGGTGATGATTGATTTTTCCGGCACTGCCGGGCAAGTGCGAGCGGCGTTCCATACAGCCATTCATCGCCTGGAAGTCAAAGGAGAACAGCATTTTGCGAATGCGACCGATCCGCAGGTTCCGGCGGCACTGGCTCCGGCGATTGTGGGAATCGTTTCGCTGCACGACTTCAAGCCGCACCCCATGAATAAGCCGCGCGCCGGCTACACGTTCAATTCCGGCGGAAGCACTTACTATGCGGTGACACCCTCCGATCTGGCCACTATCTACAACTTCACGCCGTTGTTCAAGGCCGGCATCAGTGGTAAAGGGCAGACGATCGTTGTAATTGAGGACACGAACGTCTATAGTACGGCCGACTGGAGCACGTTTCGAAAGACGTTCGGGCTGAGCGGATATACATCCGGGTCGTTCACACAGGTGCATCCAGGCGGATGTACGAATCCAGGGGTGGTCGCGGGAAATGATAGCGAGGCAATTCTCGATGCGGAGTATGCGAGTGCGGCGGCGCCGAACGCGGCTATCGAACTGGCGTCGTGTGCGGACACCAGCACCACTTTCGGCGGACTAATCGCACTCCACAACCTGATCAACACGAGTAAACCACCTGCACTGGTGAGCATCAGCTATGGCGAATGCGAAGCGGAGCTTGGAGCCGGTGCAAATGCTTCCTTCAACCAGACGTACAAGCAGGCAGCCTCGGAAGGCGTTTCGGTCTTTGTTGCCGCCGGAGATGAGGGCGCCGCCAGCTGCGATGCGGGCCAGATGTTTGCTTCTAACGGGATTAGTGTGAGCGGCTTTGCTTCAACGCCGTATAACGTGGCGGTGGGCGGTACGGACTTCGCCGACAGTTACGAAGGGACAAACAGTACTTACTGGAATACGAGTAACAACTCGGTATTCGGATCCGCTAAGTCTTACATTCCTGAGATCCCCTGGAATGACTCCTGTGCAAGCGTGTTGCTTGCTAATGCGTACGGGTACAAGACTACTTATGGCATTGACGGGTTCTGTAACAGCTTCACAAGTTTTGAATACTACCTGACGACGGCAGCCGGGAGCGGGGGACCGAGCGGTTGCGCAACAGGAACTCCCTCGATTTCAGGGGTGGTGAGTGGATCTTGCGCCGGGTATGCGAAGCCATCGTGGCAGTCCGGGGTGAAGGGGATTGCAAACGATAAGGTCAGGGACATTCCTGACGTCTCCCTCTTCGCGGCCAACGGAGTCTGGGGCCACTACTTCGTCTTCTGCTGGTCTGACACGGCCAACGGTGGAGCGTCGTGCTCCGGAACGCCGGATACGTGGTCGGGCGCGGGCGGGACTTCTTTCTCCTCCCCGATCTGGGCCGGGATTCAGTCTCTGGTGAACGAAAAGACAGGATCCCGTCAGGGACTCCCGACGCCGACTTACTATAAGTTGGCTGCCGCGCAATACAGCGGTTCAAGTAAGACGGCGATTTTCCACGACGTCACTTTGGGCGACATGGATGTGCCCTGCTACAGCAGTTATAACTGTTACTTCGGCTCCGGCTTTATAGGCGTTCTCTCAACGTCCGACAATTCCTATTCGCCTGCTTACGGAACGGCGACCGGGTGGGATTTTGCGACCGGGATCGGAACAGTGAACGTTGCCAACCTGGTAAATAATTGGTGACGACAATGGCGTTTACAGTTTGAGAGACAGGGGAAAACGCCCCAGTTCCTGCGGAGTCGACGCATTGGGAACGGAACAGCCCGGGGCGGCAATGTACTTGGCCCCGGCCTGTTCACGCGCTTCGGTCCACTGTTTCTTTATCTCTGCAACCGTCAATTTCTGGTAGTCGATTTCATCGACTCCGCCGGCAAATGGCTGAGAATACTGTTTTCGGAGTTCGGGAATGGGAATCCCGCTTGCTTTCACGGAGTATTGGATCACGGGAGCGTTGAAATCTTTGAACTGATCGAGATAGGGTCTCTCGAGATAGTGCAGGTGGAGAACGGAAAGCTTCGTGTCATTCAGCGCGTCGAAGACTCGCTTGTCGTAAGGCCGGGTAAATCGTTCGTAGTCGGAAACGGAGCCGAACTTACTTTCCGCATTGAAAATGCTGACAAGCGCTCCGGAGGCTCCGATCCGCTTACTCTGCCGGATATGGTTGATGGTTGACTGCGTGATCGCATTCAATGCGCCGTGCCAGGCGTCCGGGTTCTGTTGTTGGAACTCGTGAAGACTCTTGATCTGCTGGTCCTGGACTTCTTCAGACTTTCCCAGCCTGGCAAACTGCGGCTGCGACTGGAACAGGATCATAGCTGTCATATACGGCCCGTAGATCGTGTCGATGAAGTAAGCATTCCCATTCAGTCCATCGCGAACGAGCCGAAGCGTGGCAAGCTGATCGGGGTACGGGTTTTCCAATGGCTTTAGCTCGTACCATTTGCCGGTCTTCGAGCGAGGATAATCGAAATCGTTCATGACCTTGACGATGTCGGTGTTGTAAGTTCGATGGAACTCGAGGTGATCCTGTGCCTCCAGCTGCGCAGTCGGCCTCTTGTAATGCTGGTAGAACGTGAACGGCGGGCGATCGAGGTCCTGCCCTTGCAAAGCCCGGTCCACTCGTTCCTTGTGAGTGAGATCAGGGGAACCTGATTTCCTGGCCAATGCCGTCTTCGCAAACGCCAAGCCGGCAGCGGCGGCAGTACGGGAAAGAAAGTTGCGTCTATTCATGATCTAACCTTCTCAATTCACTCTGAAGCATCAAGCTTGACCACATGGATGGGCAGATCCCAATGATTGGTCGTGAGCTCCCAGCGCCGGTTTTCCTCACGCTTGAAAGATTCCTGATCGGAAAAGAGCTGCTTGGCCACCTCTGATTCAGACTGCCCGGGAGGTGCATCTTCCGAAACGCGGACGATAATTACGCGGTAATCCCAACGGGCATCTTCACTGGTATGAAGACTGGGCGCGTAGATGGTGTATTCCTTGACGTAACCAAGCTGCTTCTGACGCTCCAAAATGGCAACCTGATACTTCTTGAAGATTCTCCACCATTCGTCCTTGTAACCGTACTTCGTTCGGTAGACCCACTCAACAATCACCGGCTTTGGTGCGGCGTTCGCAACAGTGCCGGATTGTTGTGCCAATGCAGCCGAACTAGCGATGAGGAAAAGCGCAACTAACGCGATCGTTGGCGCGCAACATCTGATAATCCGATTCATCCTAATGTCTATGGACATTATCACAGATCAGGCACAGTGGCAATCCCGACGACCAATTTCCGGCATGAGAATGACTTCGCTCTTGATATCCGTCTGTTAGGAGTACTATCTTTTTGCAAACATCGAGGAACAGAAGAGGCCAAATGAAATCTCTTTCTGCGGTGAGCGAGCTGGCGGTTTTCTGGCACAGACTTTACCCGACAGGGCTCGAACTCTCCCTGGGCGGCAGACTTCTCCGGTTTCGCCCGAGATGATCCCAAACCTCTCTGTCCAATGGAGCGAAATCCGAGAGGCTCACCTGGTTGACGCGTCGACTGGTTGGGTGCTGCAAGGAGACAAGCTCCTTTGGTCTAGTACGGCAGGCAGTACCTTCAAGGACATCACACCCCCCTAGCTGCGGGTGAGACCATCAACACCGCTTCTTTCTACGACGACGTGAATGGCTGGGCGGTCATTCAAGGGCTACCGGCTCAACCGGCAGTGAACTCGTCTGTCACCGCCGCTGCTACAACTGACGGTGGAGCGTCCTGGACCCTAACGCCCGTTGGCGCCGACAACGACTTCTTTCTGAATGCTTATTCTGGGACCGCAAATCTGAGTTTTGTGAACCCCGAGATCGGATTTGGCCTCTTCAGGATCAACACCAGTTCGGCTGGAAGCGCGGCGGGCCTGTTCGGAACCATGGATGGAGGCAGAACATGGAAGGAGGTGTCGCATCCTGGATATGGAGAAATAGAATTTCTCACGCCTCTGATCGGTTGGAGCATTAGCCATGGAGGCGGAGGCGATCAGAGCCATCTCGTCCATACGGTTAACGGTGGCCTTAGTTGGACGGAGAGTTTCATCGCCCTTCCTCCTGGCGTCACGAACAGTTGGGAGATCTCGTTTCGAAAACCTACGTTCTCGAGTCTGCAGACCGGAACCTTGGAGGGATTCTACGGATCTTCCTCAAATCCGGACATTACCATGGTTGCCCATTGTCGAACGGAAGATGGGTATAGCTGGAAGTTCGAAGGAAGTGAACAGTACTTGGGCAGTCCTTCATTGAAGATCACAACGTTGGATCATTCCACTCGTCCGCAGATATCGCTGTATGGCCCGTACCTTACGATTCGTTCGGCGAGCGGCGTGCACCAACGGTATCTCTCAGTCGATATTCCGAAACCTCTTTCTTTTCAGCTTGAATCTGCGGACTTTAGTGATTCCTCCCATGGATGGCTTGTGATACGGGGTGGATTTCAGCTTGGTAACCGCTTCGCCCGGTCTACTTTGCTCTCCACTTCGGACGGCGGAGCCACAGTGAAGGTTTTGCTGAAGGATATACGTACACCCCAGGCGCTAAACGTTAGGCCAGAGCTGAGAAGCGTCGGCTCACCACCTGATTGTTCGTCGCTTCAGCGAAGGCCGTCCTCACTCTTAGGTCCAGAGGAGGATCGCAGAAAGGCCGCAATGCTCATCAATTCCGGAGTCGAGTAGGAATGGGAGTTTGCCTGGTGAGCATTGAGGCCCGCGCAAGGCTC
>CBAAAA010000223.1:0-7724 GCA_964658695.1 uncultured Solirubrobacteraceae bacterium
CTCCTCAACCACAACAACTACGTCACTGTAAATAATGTCTACGGAGAAGGCCCGCTCCCATCCCCCAGCTTTATGACCGCCATCGCCGGTGTCGCCAACACCGACCCGGCCCGCCAGCTTCGCTTCGGGATAAGACTGCTGTTTTAAGATCCGAAAGCCGAAGCGCGGCCCGCGTATAGCCTGATCGCAAGACAGCGCAATGCCATGGACAAGTTTAAAAATGGGTTCGAATTTGCAAATCCCGCGCGATTTGCACGCCTAAAATGGACCTTCGGTATCGTTTCTAGAGCATGCTTCGAGCCTGTTTCCTCGTTTTGACCTCCGTCGTAGCGCTGTTCTTCCCCGTTTTGGCTTCGAACGGTACTGGCGAGCCAGTTGCCATGCCACAGCTCCGTCAATCCTTCGCCGAACCACCCGACGACGCCCGTATCATGATGCGCTGGTGGTGGTTTGGGTCGGCCGTTGCCCATTCCGAACTCCGCCGCGAGCTCCAAACCATGAAAGCCGCTGGCATCGGCGGAGTCGAAATTCAGCCCGTCTATCCGCTCGCCCTGAACAACCCCGCGAACGGTATCGACAACCTGCCTTACCTCTCACCGGAGTTCCTCGATGCCGTGCACTTTGCCGCCGCTACTGCCCGTGAACTCGGGCTTCGTGTCGATGTCACCTTAGGAAGCGGCTGGCCCTACGGAGGTCCGCATACCGTCCTCACCGAAGCCGCCGGCAAGCTCCGCTACGCACAGATTCCCGTTCCTGACGGAGCGGGTTCCATTTCTCTTCCCTCGATATCGGAAGGAGAGAGCCTCATGGCCGCCTTTATCGGTGGCAAACAAACCAGCGCCATCCACGACGGCCGCGTCGAAATCCCGCCCGGTCTCAGCGGTCCCGACGTCCTCGAAGTTTTCATTTCCAGCCGCACCGGCCAGCAGGTCAAACGTGCCGCCGTCGGCGCGGAAGGCTTTGTCCTCGATCACTACGACAAATCGGCCATCGAGTCCCACCTGCACGCCGTCGCCGACAAGCTGCTGACAGCCTTTGGCGACCATCCGCCGCACTCCGTCTTCAGCGACAGCCTCGAAGTATACGGCTCCGACTGGACACCTCCCTTCCTGGAAGAATTCCAAAAGCGCCGCGGCTACGATCTCACGCCCTACCTGCCCGCCCTGGTTCGCGACCTCGGCCCGCAGTCGGCCGCAGTCCGCCACGACTGGGGAAAAACTCTGACCGAGCTGGCGGAAGACAACTACCTCAAACCGGTCCACGAGTGGGCTGCCCAACATGGGACGCTGTTCCGCTCTCAGTCTTACGGCATCCCGCCCGTCATTCTTTCGAGCAATGCCATAGCTGATCTTCCCGAAGGCGAGCACGGTCCCTCCTGGCGTCGCTTCAGCGCGGCACGTTGGGCGTCTTCGGCCAGTCACTTGTACGGCAAGCCCGTCACTTCTACTGAAACCTGGACCTGGCTGCACTCGCCCGCCTTTCGAGCCACACCGCTCGACATGAAAGCCGAAGCCGACCGCCACTTCGTTCAGGGCATAAACCAGCTCATCGGCCACGGCTGGCCCTACTCGCCACTCTCTGCCGGAGAGCCAGGCTGGAACTTCTACGCCGCCGCAGCCCTGAACGATCACAACCCCTGGTTCGGCGTCATGCCCGATGTCACTCGCTACCTGCAGCGCGTCAGCTATCTCTTACGTCAGGGAAAACCCGCCAACGATATTGCGGTCTACATCCCGACCGATGACGCCTGGGCGCACCTCGAACTGGGCAGTCCCGCAGTCGATGAAACCGTTGATGCCCGGCTTGGACCCGTCCTGATCCCAGCCATCCTGAACGCCGGATACAACTTCGACTTCATCGACGACCGCGCCATTGATGCCGTCGGCATTCCCTACAAGCTTCTCCTGCTTCCCAACGTCGAGCGCATCCCGCTAGCAACGCTTCAGCGTCTCGAACGCTATGTCGAAGCGGGCGGACGTCTTGTCGCCACTCAATCGCTACCATCACTCGCACCCGGCCTGCTCGAGGCGCAAACCCAGACCGAGGCTATCCAGACGCTCGCACGGCAGCTGTTCCCATCGAAAGCTCGCCTTGTGCAAAACCTGTCTGATCTGCCTGCCGTGCTCAATCACTTGCTTCCCCCTGATCTCTCGACGGGCACTGCCTCTTCCGCCCTCGGCTTCGTCCATCGCCAGTTGCCGGGCATCGACATCTACTTCCTCGCAAATTCTTCGAACCAGCCCGTTCACACCCTTGCATCCTTCCGTATCAGCGGAGCTTCACCGGAAGACTGGGACCCGTTCACTGGAGAAGCCAGGCCCACGACCTCGCAATCCAGCGGGGATCGTACCGGGATCACGCTCAATCTCGCTCCCTACGAATCTGAGATTCTGGTGTTTTCAAAATCCGCCTCCAACGTCCAAGCTTCAGCCCAATCCGGCTCTCCCCTTGCAATCGATATCAGCGACAACTGGAAGGTAGAGTTTGCACGCCTGAACCTTACCGTTAATTACCCCAAGCTCCACTCCTGGACCGACGACGAGCCCACCCGCTTCTACTCCGGCGAAGCCAGCTATGAAAAAATCATCGAAGTTCCCAGATCAATGCTGTCCGGGACTTCGGCAGTTCTGCTGGACTTCGGTCCAGGCAAACCCGTTGACGCTCCGTCCGGCCCCGGCTTGGGCATGCAGGCACTCTGGGAATGCCCGCTACACGAAACCGCCGTCATCTATGTGAACCGAACGAAAGCCGGCTCCGTCTGGCATCCCCCTTACGTGCTCGATCTGCGCAAATATCTAAAGGAGGGCCGCAACCAACTGAAAGTGGTTGTCGGAAACACCGCGATGAACGAAATGGCCGGCCGTCCACTACCCGACTACCGCTTGCTCAACCTGCGCTACGGAGAGCGCTTCACGCCGCAGGACTTCAAAGAGATCCGCCCACTACCCTCCGGGATATCGGGCCCGGTGAAACTATCCGGAACGCTAAAACCCTGAACGTTGCGGGATGCGAAAACTTAAATGATTAAGCCCTCAGTTCCTGGGTATTAGATGAATCTCGAACAGCTTTGGCCAAAGCTTGCCGGTGACAAACAAACGGTCACCCAAGGAATCGTATGCAACGCCATTCAGCACGTCTGTTCCCGATGCTCGTTCTGCTCGCGACAGCAAACCATGCAGATCGATGATCCCCGTTACTGCTCCATCACGTGGAGAGATTCTCAGAATCTCGTCCGTTTGCCATACATTGGCAAACAACTCACCGCGCACCCATTCCAGCTCATTGAGAGCGTCAAATTGCTTGGCGCCCTGGTGCACAGTAAAGCGCCGTTCTTCTGTCAGCGTGTCAGGATCCCACACCCGGATCTGCGCGCTGCCATCACTCATGTAGATTCGCTGGCCGTCGTTTGCCAGACCCCAGCCTTCACCGCCGTAGGAAAAGCTCTTCAGCAAGTTAAACTGAGATCGCCCGTAGACAAATCCCGTATGCGACTGCCACGTCAACTCAACGATTCTCTGTTTAAGAACGGTGATTCCTTCGCCGAAGTAACGTTCATCAAGCGAGATCTCCTGCAGCACCCGCCCCGTCTCCAGTTCCACTTTCCGTACTGTGGAACGCCCATTTAATCCGGTGCCTTCGTACAAAAATCCGTCCCGATATTCCAGGCCCTGAGTGAAGGCCTTGGAATCATGCGGGTAGGCGTGAACTACTTGGTACGTGTAAACCGGAACTGATACACCCTGCGGCTCCGCCAGAAGAACCGTAAAGGCAACCAGGAACAGCAGACCCAACGATGCTTTCACGCCGACGCTCAGTGCGGCAGCGTGAACGCGTACAACATATCGCCTGCGCCGACTACGATGTATTGCCGGCCATCCAGCTCATACGTCATGGCGCCATTCGACACGGACTTTGTCAGCCCGGTGTGCCATAGAATCTTCCCGTCAGACGGATTGAACGCTATGAAGTTTCCGGACGGGTCACCCGTAAACAGCAGCTTTCCGGCAGTAGTCAGAATTCCCGAGAGCGAATCGCCTTCACCCGGAAAAACATGCTTCCACTTGATCTTCCCCGTCTGATAATCGATCGCCTCGAGTTCGGACTGCGAGTACACGCCGCTGTCCCGGCCGCCATAGCCTTGTGGCTTGTCGCTGGTGTCGGTCAGGTAGTAAACGCTCCATGATGGAGAGGCACTTACATAAAACAGCCCGGTCTCCGGATCGTAGCTCGGAGGCGGCCAATTCGTCGCGCCGCCCGATGCCGGAATCACCAGCGTTCCGTCTGTCTTTGGCTGCTTGTCTTCTTTTGGAATTGGTTCCCCTTGCTTGTTAACACCCTTCGACCAATTGATATCGACGAATGGCGATGAAGTCACACTCTTTCCATTCGTACGGTCCAGCACAAAGAAGTATCCGTTACGCGCCGCCTGCGCCAGCAGCTTACGCTTCTGCCCGTTCACCTCGCCGTCAAATAACACCGGCTCTTCCACATCGTCCCAGTCATGCGTGTCATGCGGCGACGCCTGGAACCACCATGCCAGCTTCCCGTTGTCTGGATTCAGCGCCACAATCGAGCAGGTCCAAAGGTTGTCCCCTTTTCGGCTCTGCCCCGCATGCACCGGATTCGGATTGCCTGTTCCCCAATAAATGAGGTTCAATTCCGGATCGTAGGTGCCGGAGTTCCACGTCATACCGCCGCCATGCCTCATCGACTGCTCGTTCGGCCAGGTCTCCGAACCCGGTTCCCCACGATGAGGCTCGGTGTCCCAGTGCCACTGCACCGCTCCCGTTTCGGGATCTCGCGACTCCAGATAGCCCGGCACATCCAGTGAATCGCCGCCAATTCCTACCAGAACGTGATTCCCAATCACCAGCGGAGCCGGCGTAGAAAAGTACTCCTGTGCCAGATCCGCAATCTCCACCGCCCAGCGAAATTTCCCCGTGTCCTTCTCGAGCGAGATCAGATGATTGTCCGGCACCTCAAAGAACAACCAGTTATGATAAATGCCCACACCCCGATTGCCGGTGTGGATCCCGCCCTGGGTCTGCCATTTGTAGTGCCAGATTTCCCGGCCCGATCGCGCGTCCACCGCCCAGGCATGATCGGGCATCGTGAAGTACAGCACCCCATCCAGTTCCAGCGGAGTCGCCTTGATCTCGGCATTCCCGTCGGCGTGATAAAGCCACGCGAGTTTCAAGTCCTTGATGTTGCCTTCGTTCACTTGCTTCAACTCGCTGAAGCGTTTTCCCGAATAATCGCCGTTGTAAGTCGGCCACATGTCCGGAGTCGGTTTCACAATGGCCGCGGGATCCAATCCCTGGGCTTGGCCAACGGCAGGAAGAAACGACAAGGCGCAAAATGCGAGATGACTGAACTTCATTTGAGTGTCTCCAGGTACGCCAGAACATTGTGCATATCGGCGTCGGTATACTGCGGCAACAATTCCGCGTGTGCCTTCAAAGGATCGTGCAGGTCCATTTGCAAACCTTTCTCATCCTCAAAGTTCCAGCTTCGGTGTTCGCCGCTTGAAGTCGTGAGAGCAACATTGAAATCGTCCAGGTGGTCGAGCGTCCCCGAGTAACTCTGGCCCGAAGCAAGCGTCACCGTCACTGTCTTCTGCTCACGCGGATCCGGCTTCGGTCCAGGCATTCCCGGGAAGTTATTGGTTTTTGGATACAGGAAACGCCCTTGTAGCGCAGTTGGATCGAACTTCGAAGCAACATGCGCCAGATCGCCTGTCCCCGAATGACAGCTCGCGCAGTGCGCCCCGAAGTAGCTCTCGCCGGCCTTGGCATCGCCCGTCACGATGTTCAAAATCTTATAATCCATGCGGTTGGCCGCGGCTTGGGTACCTTGCAGAAGAAAGGCGGCAATATCCTTAAGCTGCGCATCGGTAATATTCGGAAAAGCCGGCATGCCCTTCGCCTGTCGGCCGTTGTGCACCACGGGAGTGATCTCCTTGGCGGTACCCTGGTCATGCAGCACCAGCACCGATCTCACCAGGTTGGGCCCCGTCGCGCCGCCTCGTGCATCCGATCCATGGCAGAACCCGCAGTTCGCAACGAACAGCGCCTTACCGCGCTTCACCGCCTCCGGATCAGGAGGTGCGCCGATTGCTAGAAAATTCCGCATCGCCTCCGCGGCGCTTTTGTCAGGAGCCGGTGCCTGGCCTGCCTGCTGCTGGGCTTTCGGCTGAGGCCCGGGTTGCGGACCATTCCCCGCCCCGGCTGGAGGCTGTGGCGGCGGATTCGCAGGTGCATTCTGATCCTGCTGGCCCCCGAACATTAGAAGCGAAGTGCTGAGCAGCAGCGTGCCCAACCAAAGGACAACGTCGTACTTCTTCATGGAATTGATATGAATTCGCTGATCGAACTTAGATCATATCGTGTAGCCCGATATATGCTCTTTTGAGGAAGGAGATGCATCGCGTGTCTAGGTCAACTTTATTTTTTCGTCTCCCCGCTATTCTCTTCGTTGCGGCTGTCGCATTGACGGCAAGGCCTGCCCACCTGCGCTGCGAGTCTCTCGTTGACCCGATCGGCATTGACGCACAAACGCCTGCGCTCTCCTGGCAAAATGACAGCACCGAGCGCAACTGGGTCCAGTCCGCCTATCAAATCCTTGTCTCGAGTACTCCCGTCGCTCTTGAAAGCGGCCAGGGGAACATCTGGGACAGCGGCCGCCAAACTTCCGGCGAGTCCGTCAGCATTCCTTATAACGGCCCCCAGGTGCAGTCCCGCAAACGTTACTACTGGACGGTTCGCGTCTGGGATTCTCATGGGCAAATGTCCACCGCGTCAGAACCTGCGTTCTGGGAAATGGGACTTCTTGATAAAGCAAACTGGAACGCCAAGTGGATCCGTTGGGACAACCCGCAAGCGGCCGAAGACGAGAACGCGATGAAGTGGATCTGGGTCGCCGGCCAGGACTCAACGCAAGTCAAACCCAACACCGTCGCCCTGTTTCATTTCGAGTTCAAAATATCCGGCGAGCCCGCTCAGGCCGCTCTCTTCCTGATGACGAGGGGCAGCAGTTGGAAAGCGACTGTCAATGGACAAGACGCAGGCGCGAAAGCCAGTTGGAACCAGTTTGATCGCCGCGAAATCCGAGGCTTGCTGGTGAAGGGAAAGAACACAGTAGACATCACGGTCACCGTCACTCCGGCTGCTCCATTCGGGCCGGATGCCGGGCCGCCCGATAGCCCTCGCGTTGCCGCGCTCGCCGCTCTGATCAAACTCACCGGTCCCGACGGCGGGCTGCAACGTTTCCCCACGGACGAAAAGTGGCAGTGTCGCCTTGAACCCGGGAACACGTTCTCCAAAGCCGCTGTGGCCGCCGCTCTCAGTGATTCGCGTTACGCCGGCAACGGCGCTTTTATGCCCCAACCAGCTGCCGAGTTCCGCAAGGGTTTCACTCTCAGCAAGACTGTTTCTCGAGCCCGTCTCTACCTCACTGCACTAGGGAGCTACCGGGCTTACCTGAATGGCCGTCAGATCGGCAGTGATGTTCTCACCCCGGGTTTCACGGCCTTTCCCAAACGTGTCCAATATCAGACTTACGACGTCACCACGATGCTTGCCAGTGGACCGAATACCCTTAGCGTCTTGCTCGGTGATGGCTGGTTCGCGAGTTCGCTCTCCTGGAACGGGGTGCACTTTTCACTCGCGCCTATCCCCCGCTTGATCGCACAGTTAGAGATGGAATACTCCGACGGCACACTCGAG